>NZ_JBEZGQ010000231.1:0-10234 GCF_040650095.1 Actinoplanes sp. NPDC048791
CGGAACTCGCGGCGCTGGTCGACGCGGGTCTGCTGACGCTGCGCGTGGCGGACACGATCCCACTGGCCGGCGTGGCCCGGGCCCACGAGCGGCTGGCCGCCGGTGGCCTGCGCGGACGGTTGGTGCTCGTGCCCTGACAAGCGTTCATCAAGGCTTCACAATGCCTACCTATTCGATGGATATGGTGGCGCCATGACGAGATCCGTGCACCTGAGCGCCGGCGCCCCGGACACCACCCGCCGCCGGGCCGAGGAGGCGGCAGTCCGGCGCCAGTTCGAGAAGGACGCGGTCTGGAGCCGGATGATCGCCCCCGGCGGCCGGGTCCCGGACCTGCCCCTGATCGAGGTCGACCTGGGCCCGATCCACCTGCGCCGGCTGCTGGACACCGGGCCGCTGGTCCTGGTCTTCATCCGGTACGCGGGCTCGGCGGCCTGCGAGGAAACCCTGGTGGCGTACGAGCGGACTCTGGCCCCGGCCTGCACGGACCTGGGCGCCCACCTGGTGGCGGTGAGCCCGCAACGGGCGGAGCTGCTGGCCCCGGTCAAACACCGCAACGACCTGAGCTACCTGGTGGCGGCCGACCCCCGGCACACGCTGATCGACGCGTTCGGCCTCGGCTATCAGGCGCCCGAGGCCACCGAAGTGCTGGGCACGCGGCGGTCGGTCCTGCCGTACCCGAGCGTGGTGGTCGCGGACCGCACGGGAACGGTGCGCTACGCGGACGTACACCCGTTCACGGCGGCCCGCACCCCGGCGGCGCCGATCATCGCGACTCTGCGCCAGCAGATCAGCTCGATCCCGGTGGCGCCGCGCGGCTGACCGCCTCCCGGGCGACGGCCGGGACGTGATGAGATGCGGCATGCGGATGACGTTCGACAGCCACGCTGATGCGGCCTACCTCGCCGTCGAGAAACACATTCGAGCCGGAGCGGCCATCGAGAACGTCGTCGTGGAACGCGAAGGCCGAGGCGACATCGTCCTCGACTTCGACGCCGACGGCCGCCTCCTGGGCGTGGAGATCATCGGCGCCACGGCACTGCTCAGCGCGGCCGTCCTCGCGGCTGCCGACCCGATCTGATCGGGGCGCCACAACCCCGCGCCGAAGCGGAGCATGCCGGCGACGAAGCAGGTCACCGCGCCGGATGTGTCGCGGCCGATCCAGGTCGGGTAGGCGCCGTCGCCCCAGCCGTCGCAGTACACCGCCGTGAGCGTCACCCCCACGAGATCGCCGGCCTGGTTTCGTCGGTGACCGGCGGCGACCACGGTCTGCCGTCCCGATAGGTCTCGATCTTGCTGCGGATCTGAGTGAGGTGACCTTGCAGCCGGCTGATCTGATCCTCGACGCGGTGTTCGTGGGCCGACAGGACCTCCGCCCGTTCGGCCGTCGTCGCGGCGCCGCTGTTCATGAGGCGCACGAACTGCTGCATCTCCGCGATCGGCATCCCGGTGTCGCGCAGGCAACGCAGCAGGCCCAGCCATTTCAGGTCGGTCTCGCTGAAGACGCGCCGGCCTGTCGCGGTACGCCTGATCCTCGGCAGCAGGCCGATGCGTTCGTAGTAGCGCAGCGTGTGAAGGCTGAACCCGCTGATCGCGGCGGCCTGCTTCGGAGTGTGAGACGGCACCCGCCGAGCATGGCACCTGAAGCGTGCTCCACGTCAACCGCTCTTGACCGGGAGTGCACTCCAGCATGTTGGGTTGGCCGGGTCGACCTCGAAAGGCGGGCGCCCATGGCCACCAACGGCCTCGATCACTACTTCCTGCTGGGAGCCGGCGGACTTCGGATTTCGCCCTTGGGACTGGGCACGATGACCTTCGGCAACGGCGGATGGCACGCCGGCGAGGAGGCCTCGCGGGCCATCTTCCGGCGCTATCTCGAACGCGGTGGCAACTTCATCGACACGGCCGACGTCTACGGGGGCGGCGCCAGTGAGGAGCTGCTGGGCAAGCTGATCCGGGAGACCACCGACCGGGATCGGCTGGTCGTGGCCACGAAGTTCGGCGGCCCGACCCATCCGGACGACCCCAACGCCCGCGGCAACGGCCGCAAGCACATCCTCACCGCGGTGGAGGCGTCCCTGCGCCGCCTGAACACCGACTACCTCGACCTGTACTGGTTGCACATGTGGGACCAGCTCTCCGACGTGGACGAGGTCATGGCCACCCTCGACGCGCTGGTCCGCTGCGGCAAGATCCGCGCTGTGGGGCTGAGCAACGTTCCGGCCTGGTGGGCCACCAAAGCGCAGACGCTGGCCCATCATCGCGGCTGGGAGCCGGTCGCCGCGCTGCAGCTGGAGTACTCGCTCGCGGAGCGGAGCATCGAGTGGGAGCACCTGCCCGCGGCGCTCAACCTCGGCATGGCAGTCGTGCCCTGGTCACCGCTCGCCAACGGCTTCCTCACCGGCAAGTACCAGCGGCATGGGAGCCCTGCCGCCGAGGCCGGACGACTCAGCCCGGACCATCAGTGGCCCGTCGCCGTCACGTTGACCGACCGGCACTGGCGCATCCTGGAGGCGCTGAAAGAGGTAGCTGAGGAGGTCGGCCGGACGGCCGCGCAGGTCGCGCTCAACTGGGTCACCGGCCGGCCGGGAGTTGTCGGCACTCTCGTCGGCGCCACGACCGTCGACCAACTCGATGCGAACCTCGATGCCCTCGACATCGACCTGTCCGCCGAGCACCTGACCACTCTCGACACCGAGAGCCACCTGGAGCCGGGCATGACGCCGCATTCACTGTTCGCCCGGTTTCCCGAGCGTCCACCGGTCATCCGTGCTCAGGCGAGGCCGTACACCTTGTTGAGGTCGAGCAGATGATGGCCGGCGACGGCGTGCTCGTCGAGGTTCAGTACGAGCACCAGGAATACGTTGGCGGTCTCGCACTGGATGAGGACGTGCTGGTACGGCGTACCGGTCATGTTCCAGCCGTACGGCACGTCCCCCTCCGAGAAGTCGTGCCCGCCGAAGTCCTCCGGGGGGATGGCGTCGAAGTACGGCCAGAAGTCGAACGGTGGTTCCACGTCCGTGTCGAGTGGCGCCGGTTGCGGCACCGTCGTGGCCTTGAACTCTTCGTTGGTCAGCTTCCGCACCCGACCAGCATGCAGCACTCACCTCACCCGGGTGGGCCGGCCCCAGAGGCGATCGGTGGCGTGTGTGGTGCCTCCCGCCCACCGGACTCCGTGGCAACCCGAGGCCGTCGCACGTCCAGGGCCGCGCAGACGGTCGCCAGCGCCAGCATGGCCACGCAGATGACCAGCCCGTGCGCCACCGCCTCCCGGGCCACCCCCGCCGTGATGCCCGCCAGGACCACCCCCGCCACCGCCGCCGTCGCGATGGTCGCCGAGATGCGCTGCGACACCTGCAGGAAGCCGCCCGCCAGCCCCGCCGCCGAGGCCGGCGCGTGGGCCAGCGTCAACGCCTGGTTCGGCGAGATGATCAGGCCGCCGGAGACGCCCATCGCCAGCTGGGTCACCGTCAGCGCGATGCCGAGCTGGCCGGCCGGCACCCAGCCGATCACCGCTGCGGTCACCGTCAGCGTCAGGAAGGATCCGGTCAGGGCCCACACCACGCTGATCCGGCCGTAGCGGCTGACCAGGCGCCAGCTCTGCGACGAGGCGATCGCGAAGCCCAGCGAGCTGGGCAGGATCGTCAGCGCGGCGTGCAGCGGCGACCAGCCGAGCCCGTCCTGCAGGAACAATGTCAGGGCCAGCGACGCCGACATGGTCGCGCCGAACTGGAACATCGCGGTCAGGGCGCCGAGGCTGAAGCCGCGGGAGCCCAGCAGGGCCGGGAGCAGGATCGGGGTGCGGCCGCTGCGGGCGTACCGTCGCTCCCAGGCGATCAGCGTGACCAGCGCCGCCGCCGCGACCACCGGCCACCAGAACCGCGGCGGGCCCTGGCCGTCCGGCAGGACGAAGGGCAGCAGCACGGCGAGCGTCGCCGTGGCCAGCAGGGCCAGCCCGGCCAGGTCGAGGGCCGGCCGGGTGCCGGGCCGCCGGGCCGTCGCGGGCAGCCATCTCAGGGCCAGCGGTACGGTGATCAGCCCGAACGGCACGTTGAGCAGCATCACCCAGCGCCACCCGTGCTGCTCGCCCAGCGCCCCGATGACCGTGCCGCCGACCAGGGGCCCGATGACCCCGGAGATCCCGCCCACTGTCGCGTATGCGGCGAGGGCGCGGGTGCGTTCGCGCCCGGTGAACAGCTCCTGGATGATGCCGAAGATCTGCGGGTTGACCGTGCCCGCACCCACGCCCTGCAGCAGCCGGGCCAGCGCGACCACCCACGCCGATTCCGCCGTGCCGCCCACCACGCTCGCCGCGGTGAACACGCTCAGCCCGCCGACGAACAGCCATTTGCGGCCGTGCGCGTCGCCCAGCCGGCCCGCCGGCACCAGGGCCAGCCCGAACGTCAGCGAGTAGCCCGCGACGATCCACTGCAGGGTGCCGGGGCCGGCGTCCAGGGCCGTACGCAGCGACGGGATCGCCGTGTTGAGGCTGGACTGGTCGAGCAGGGTGGTGAAGGCGGCGCACAGGCAGATCGCGAGCGAGACGGTACGGCGGTTCGGCACGCCCAGACCGTAGGGGAGGGCCGGGCCGGGTGGTTAGGACGCAGCTCGCTTCCAGCAGGCGGGACGGGGTCTTGCCCAAAAGCCTAGTAAGGCTATAGGAATAGCAGGCCGCATCCGCCGTCCCGCAGGAGTCGTCCGTGAGCACCTCCGTGTCCGTTCCGCCGGCTCCCGCCGGTGCCGATCCGGGCCTGGGGGCGCCCAGCGCTGCCCGTCCCGCCCCGGCCGCGCGCGGCGGGCGCCGGCGTCGCCTGGTGTTGCGGCTCGTCTCGCTCGTCGTGCTCTACCTGCTCTGGGAGGTTGCCGCCCGGCTGGTGCGCAACCCGACCTTCATCCCGGCCCCGGCGGCCGTCTGGCACCAGCTGATCGTCACCTCGTCCACCCACGACGGCATCCGCGGCTACAGCGGCCACCTGCTCGTCGAGCACCTCGGGGTGAGCCTGCGGCGCATCCTCATCGGCTCGGCCATCGGCATCGGCGGCGGCCTGGTGCTCGGCATCCTGATGGGTACGGTCGGCTGGTTGCGGGTCGTCGTCGAGCCCGTCGTCACGTTCGTACGCGCGCTGCCGCCGCTGGCCTACTTCAGCCTGTTCATCATCTGGTTCGGCATCGACGAGACGCCCAAGCTGTGGCTGCTGTCCATCGCCGCGCTGCCGCCGGTCGCCGTGGCCACCGCCGCGGCCGTCTACTCGGCGCCGACCGGGCTGGTCGAGGCGGCCCGGGCGCTGGGGGCCGGACGCTGGCAGACCACCCGGGACGTGGTGCTGCCCAACGCGCTGCCGGAGATCTTCACCGGCGCGCGGCTCGCCGTCGGCGTCGCGTACTCCTCGGTCGTCGCGGCCGAGACCATCAACGGCGTCCCCGGGATCGGCGGGCTGATCCGCGACGCTCAGCGCTACTCCCAGACCGACGTGGTCGTGCTCGGCCTGTTCGCCATCGGCCTCTCCGGCCTGCTCATCGATGCCCTGCTGCGGACAGCCGAGGACCGGCTGATCCCGTGGCGCGGCCGTAGTTAAGGAACCCCCGTGAAGAGACTCCTTTCCGTTCTCGCCGCCGCTGCGCTGCTCGCGACGGCCGCCTGCGGCGACGGTGCCGCCAGCGGCGGTTCCGGGACGGCCGACAAGACCATCCGGCTGGCCTACCAGGCGTTCCCGAGCGGGGACCTGATCGTGAAGAACCAGGGACTGCTGGAGAAGGCGCTGCCGGACTACAAGATCACCTGGACCAAGTTCGACTCCGGCGCCAGCATCAACACCGCGTTCCTGGGCCGCAGCATCGACATCGCCGCGATCGGGTCGAGCCCGGTGGCCCGCGGGCTGTCCGCCCCGCTGAACATCCCGTACCAGGTCGCGTTCGTGCTGGACGTGGCCGGTGACAACGAGGCGCTGGTCGCGCGCAACGGCAGCGGGGTCACCGACGTGGCCGGGCTGCGCGGCAAGAAGGTGGCCACACCGTTCGCCTCCACCGCGCATTACAGCCTGCTCGCCGCGCTGAACAAGGCCGGCGTCAAGGAGTCCGAGGTGACCATCGTGGACCTCGAGCCGCAGGACATCCTGGCCGCCTGGACCCGCGGGGATCTGGACGCCGCGTACTCGTGGCTGCCGTCGCTGGACGAGCTGAAGAAGAACGGCAAGGTCCTGATCAGCAGCAAGGAGCTGGCCACCGCCGGCAAGCCCACCCTGGACCTCGGCGTGGTCAGCACCGCGTTCATCCAGGCCCACCCCGAGGCGGTCGACGCCTGGCGCAAGGTCGAGGCGCAGGCCCTGGACGTCATCGCCAACGACCCGGCCGCGGCGGCCAAGGCGGTCGGCCAGGAGCTGAACCTCAGCCCGGCCGACGCCCAGAAGCAGCTCAGCCAGGGCGTCTTCCTCAAGCCCGCGGAGCTCGCCTCGCCGGAGTGGCTGGGCACCGAGGCGCAGGTCGGCAAGCTCGCCGACAACCTGGTCAGCGCGTCGGAGTTCCTCAAGAGCCAGCAGAAGATCGACGCCGTGCCCGATCTGGCCACCGTGCAGAAGTCCATCTACGTCAAGGGACTGCCCGATGTCCTCAGCTGAGGCCGCGGTCGAGCTCGACGGCGTCCAGCACTCCTACGGCGACGTCACGGCCGTCGGGCCGGTCAGCCTCACCGTGCCGGCCGGGGAGTTCCTGGTGCTGGTCGGCGCGTCCGGCTGTGGCAAGAGCACACTGCTGCGGCTGATCGCCGGCTTCGAGCAGCCGACCCTGGGCACGGTCCGCACCGGCAGGACGGCCCCCGTGCCGGGCCGCGGCGCGGGCCTGGTCTTCCAGCAGCCGCGGCTGTTCCCGTGGAAGACCGTCGGGGGCAACGTCGAGCTGGCCCTGCGCTACGCCGGCATCCCGGACCGCGGCGAACGGGTGGCCGAGCTGCTGGCCGGCGTCGGGCTGCACGACGTGGCCCACCGGCGGACCTGGCAGATCTCCGGCGGCCAGCAGCAGCGGGTCGCCATCGCCCGGGCGCTGGCCGTGCCGAACCCGTTGCTGCTGCTCGACGAGCCGTTCGCCGCGCTGGACGCGCTGACCCGCGAACGGCTGCAGGAGGACCTGCGCCGGGTCAGTGCCGACACCGGCCGTACGTGTGTCTTCGTCACCCACAGCGTCGACGAGGCCGTGTTCCTGGGCAGCCGGGTCGTGGTGCTCAGCGCCAGGCCCGGCCGGGTCGTCCTGGACCTGCCGATCGACCTGCCCCGCAACGGCGTCGCGCCGGACGAGCTGCGCGGGCTGCCCGCGTACGCCGCCCTGCGCTCGGAGATCGGTCACGCCGTCCGCGCGGCGGCCACCGTAGGAGAAGGAGTGTCCGCATGACCGCGACCGCAGTGGGACTCGACCTCGAGGCGCTCGGCCCGCACTTCGGGTCGGTGGTGCACGGGGTGGACCTGGGTGCCGCGACCGGCGAGCAGCTCGTCGCCGTACGGGCCGCCCTGGTGGAGCGCAAGGTGCTCTTCTTCCGCGACCAGCGCCTCGACGACGACGGTCAGGTCGGGCTGGGCCGGCGGATCGGTGAGCTCACCGCGTCGCACCCGGTGGTCGGCGGGGTCGACGCCGCGCACCCCGAGGTGTACGCGCTGGACAGCACCGACAACGGTTTCGCCGACGTGTGGCACACCGACGTGACGTTCATGCGCCGCCCTCCGCTGGGCTCGATCCTGCGCGCCGTCACGCTGCCGCCCAGCGGTGGCGACACCAACTGGGCCGACTCGCAGCTGGCCTACGACTCGCTCAGCCCGGCGGTCCGGGACCTGGTGGACGGGCTGACCGCGGTGCACGACGGCACTCGGGAGTTCGGCTACTACCTGGCCCAGCGCCGCGGCGGCCAGGGCAACGAGTGGGACGGCGAGGTCGTCACCCGGCTCGACCCGGTGGAGCATCCGGTGATCCGGGTGCACCCGGAGACCGGCCGCAGGGGCATCTTCGTCAACCCGGGCTTCACCTCGCACATCACCGGGGTGTCGGAGTTCGAGAGCCGGGCCATCCTCGACCTCCTCTACGCCCACCTGACCAAGCCCGAGCACATCGTCCGGCACCGCTGGCGGGCCGGCGACGTCGCGATGTGGGACAACCGCAGCACCGCCCACTACGCCAACCGCGACTACGGCACCGAGCGCCGGGTCATGCACCGGATCACTCTGCGCGGCGACGTCCCGGTGGGCCCCGGGCGCCGCTGAGCAGGTGGCACGATGGGCGCATGACTCTGGACCTGTTCGCGGGCGTCCCGGTCCGTGACTACACCGCCGCCGCGGCCTGGTACGAGCAGCTCCTCGGGGAGCCGCCGTCGTTCCTGCCGAACGACACCGAGGCGGTCTGGGAGCTCGCGGAGCACCGCTTCCTGTACATCGAGGTGCTCCCGGACCGGGCCGGGCACGCCCTGCACACGGTCTTCGTCAGCGACTTCGACGACCGCCTGGCCGCGATCGCCGGTCGCGGCCTGGCCCCCGCCCACAGCGAGACCTACGACAACGGCGTGCGCACGGCGATCTTCCGGGATCCGGACGGCAACGAGATCGGCTTCGGCGGCGGCCCGGTCTGAGATCACCGCGGCTGCGGCGCGGCCGCGGTGACCGGGTCGCGGCGCGGACGGCGCAGGCGGTTCTCCGCGTACGCCATGCCGACCAGCACGATCACACCACCGGCCACAGTGGTCAGGGTGATCCGTTCGCCCAGCGTGATCGCCCCGACGACGACCGCCGCGATCGGTACGAGGTAGTTGACCGCGGACGCCGTGGTCGCGCCCACCTCACCGATGAGCCGGAAGTACAGCACGTACGCCAGCCCGGTGCTGAGCACGCCGAGCAGCACGATGCTCACCGTCACCCGCGGCGTCAGCGACACCGCGCCCCACTGCAGGAACGGGCTGACCGCCGCCTGCAGCACCACAGCCATGGACAGCTGTCCGGCGGCGAGCGACATCGGCGCGAGGTGCCGCGGCGACAGGAACTTGCGGACGTAGACGAAGCCGGCGGCGTAGCTGACCGCCGCGCCGAAGCACGCCAGCTCCCCGCCGGCCGAGCCGCCCCCGGTGCGCCACGGCGCGATGACCACGACCAGGCCGGCGAAGCCCACCAGCAGCCCGATCAGCTTGCGGGCGGTGGCGCGTTCCTCGGCCAGCGCGAAGGCCGCGACCGAGAGGGTGAGCAGCGGGGTCGCGCCGACCAGCACCCCGGCGATGCCGGCACCCGCGGTGCGCTCGCCGTAGGAGAGCAGCAGGAACGGGATGACGTTGCCGAACAGGGCGGCGGCGGCCAGGTGACCCCAGACGGCGGCACCGCGCGGCAGCCCCACCCGGCGGATCGCCGCGATGCTCAGCAGCACCACCGCGCCCAGCACCAGCCGGGCCAGCACGAGCTGAGCGGGGGAGAGGCCGGCCAGGGCCTCCTTGATGAACGTGAAGCTGCTGCCCCAGAGCAGCGCCAGAACCAGGAAGCGAATCTTCATGGTCCTATCCTCGAAGTGCGAGGGCTCCGGCGTCCACCAGGTGTTTCTAAGCGCTTCTGTTAAGCAGAAATGAAAGATTGCTCCAGCTCGGCGGCGGCCCGGCGGAACGCCTCGACGACCGGTCGCAGGTGCGGCGCCTGCTCGGCCGCGTGCCGCAGGAACACCGAGACCTGCCGCGCCGGCTGTTGCGCCCGGGGCGCCCGTACGGTCAGGCCCGGCGTCTGGCCGGCGGTGCACATCCGGGGCGCCAGCGCGACGCCGTGCCCGGCGCGGACCAGGGCGAAGACCGAGACGTAGCTGTCCGCCGTGTGGGCGATCCGGGGCGTGAAGCCGGCCAGCGAGCACTCGCGCAGGGCGATGTCGCGGCACAGGCCGGCCGGCGGCACGATCCACTCGTCTTCGGCGAGGTCGGCGAGACACAGGTCGGCGGTGGCCGCCCGCGAGTGCCCGGCCGGCAGGATCACGTCGAGCGGGTCGACCAGCAGCGGCGTACGGGTGAAGCGCGCGTCGTCCGCCCGTACCTCTCCATCGAGCCCGACCACGACGTCGGTCTCGTCCCGCAGCAGCCGGTCGAGCGCCTCCTCGGTGTCGGCCTCGCGCACCCGCAGGGTGAGCCGCGGCGCGTCCGTGGCCAGGCGGGCCATCGCCGGGTACGACGTTCGGCATGATTGCCTGATGGGCACAGCGAGGGTGAGTACCGACGTCCGGGTGTTCCTGGGGATTGTGTTCG
>NZ_JBEZGQ010000232.1:0-10225 GCF_040650095.1 Actinoplanes sp. NPDC048791
GGCCGACACGGTCGACGTGGCGCTGTTCGACGAGCTGGCTGCCGCGACCGCCGAGCCGTCCATGGCGGACGTCCGGCGGCTGCTGGCCGATGACCCGGCCAGGAAGACGATCGCGGCGGCGATCTCCTGAGCGGTGCCGGGCCGTCCGGCGGGCCCGGCCGAGGCGAGCTGGTCGAGAGCGTCGCCCATCGCGGCGGTGCCTTCGGTACGGGTGGGGCCGGGGCTCACCGCGTTCACCCGTACGCCGCTGGGCCCGTACTCGGCCGCCCATGACTTGGTGAGCAGGACCATCGCCGCCTTGCTGGAGCCGTAGAGGCCCATGCCGGCCGCGCCGAACTCGGCGACCATCGTGGTCACGTTGACGACCGCGCCGTGGCCGCGGGCCGCCATGGCCGGGGCCAGCTCGGCCACCAGGAAGTACGGCGCCCGGACGTTCAGCGCGTAGACCTCGTCGAACTGCTCCTGCGTGGTCTTCCCGGTGGGCCCGAACGGGAAGACACCCGCGCTGTTGACCAGGATGTCCACCGGTCCGGCCAGTTCCGCCGCGCGGGTCGCCAGCGTCCGCGCCGCGGCCTCGTCGCGCAGGTCCGCGGCGACGAAGAACGCGGTGCCGCCGGCCTGCTCGATCTGCCGGACGGCCTGCTCGCCGCGGTCCGCGTCCCGTCCGGAGAGGGCCACTGTGGCTCCGGCCGCCGCCAGGGCCGCCGCGGTGGCCCGGCCGTTGCCGCTGGTGCCGCCGGTCACCAGGGCGGTCCGGCCCGAGAGTGCTGTTGCCATGATGCTCACCTTTTCTGTCCCGGAAGCCCCGGGCGGGGGTTCCGGCAGGTGTAAGCGCGCGGTCCGGTCCGGGCATCCCTGCCGCGATAAGCCCTCCTTATCGCCGGTCATCGGGCGCCGCGTGGTGCGATGGACGGGTGGAACTACGGGAGTTCAGGGTCTTTCTCGCCGTCGCGGGAGAGGGCAGTGTCTCGGCGGCAGCGCGGCGTTTGCGGGTGAGTCAGCCGGCGGTCTCCCAGACCGTGGCCGCGCTGGAACAGCAGGTCGGGGCCGAGCTGCTCGTCCGCAGCAGCACCGGTGTGCAGCTCACCGAGGCGGGCACCGTGCTGGCTGCCGAGGCGCGTGCGGTGCTGGCCCGCTATGACCAGGCACTCGTCGCGGTGGGCCGGTTCGCCGCTGCCGGTGATTCGGTGCTGCGTGTCGGCGTGCCGCTCGAACTGCCGCCGGAGCTGTTGCCGGACGCGTTCGCCGGACTGGCCTCGACGCATCCGCGGACCCGGGTCGTGGTCCGCCACCTGTCCTCGGCCGCGCAGCTGGACGCGCTGCGCGACGGTGAGCTGGAGGTGGGGCTGCTGCGGAGCCGTCCCGGCGACCGTGAACTCGACGCGACGGTGGTGGTGGAGGAACGGCTGGGCGTCCTGCTGGCCGCCACAGGTGACCCGCCGGACCCGGGCGGCGTACGGCTGGAGTCGCTCGCCGGGCTGGACTGGCTGGGTTTCCCGCGAGCCGACAGCCCGGTCTGGTACGACGAGGTCGTTGCGATCCTGCGCAGCCACGGTCTGCACCCCGGCCCGCCCGCCGAGCCAGGGCAGTCGCTGATCGCCGAGGTGAAGTTCGCGGCGGTCAGTGCCGGGCGGGCGTTCGCGTTCGCCCCGGCGCGCTGGACTCAGCCGCTGCCCGCGGGCGTCGTGCGGGTCCCCCTGATCGGTGCGCCGGTCGTCCGGCGTACCTGGGCGGTCTGGGCCGCCGATTCCCGCCGCCGCGACCTGGCCCAGCTGATCTCCCGGCTCGAGACCGAGGCTGAGAAGTGACTGAGAGTGTGCCCCAGGGGGCAGATCTGTAACGGCGTGTTCACGTGGCACCACTAGGGTGACCCGAAATACCCCAATTGCGAGCTTATTCGCAGAGATCCGGGAAGGGACCACCGCGCCGATGCGCACCTTGCTGCGACACGACGTACCCGCCTCCATCGTCGTCTTCCTCATCGCCATTCCGTTGTCGCTCGGGATCGCCGCTGCCTCCGGGGCCCCGCTGCTCGCCGGTCTGATCGCGGCGGTGGTCGGCGGCATCGTCGCGGGCGCCCTCAGCGGCTCTCCGTTGCAGGTCAGCGGCCCGGCGGCCGGCCTCACGGTGATCGTCGCGGGGGCCGTGACCGAGCTGGGCTGGGCCGGGACGACGGCGGTGGTGGCGCTGGCCGGCCTCGTGCAGATCGTGCTCGGCGTGTCCCGGCTGGGCCGGGCCGCGCTCGCGCTGTCCCCGGCCGTGGTGCACGGCATGCTCGCCGGGATCGGCATCGTCATCGCGCTCAGCCAGGTGCACGTGGTGCTGGGCGGGGACCCCCAGAGCACCCCCTGGCGCAACCTGCGTGACCTGCCCGCCCAGATCGCCGGCAACCACGGCGTCTCCATCGGCATCGGCGTGCTGACCATCGCGATCCTGCTGATCTGGCCGCGCTTCGTGAAGATCTCGCTGCTGCCCGGTGCCCTGATCGCGGTCGCCGTGGCCACCGCGACCGCGGCGCTGGCCGGGCTGGACATCGCCCGGGTGGACCTGCCGGACCGTCCGCTGGACGAGCTGACCTTCCCCCGCTGGCCGGACGCGCCGCCGCTGCGGGTGGCCGGCATCGTGCTGACCATCGCGCTGGTCGCCAGCGTCGAGTCGCTGCTGTCCGCCGTGGCCGTGGACAAGCTGCACAACGGCAAGCGGGCCGACCTCAACCGTGAGCTGCTGGCCCAGGGCGCCGCCAACACCGTGTCCGGGGCGCTCGGCGGGCTGCCGGTCACCGGCGTCATCGTGCGCAGCTCGACCAACGTCGCCGCTGGTGCCCGGACCCGGGCGTCAGCCGTGCTGCACGGGTGCTGGATCGCGGTCTGCGTGCTGCTCTTCGCCGGGCTGCTGGAGCAGATCCCGCTCTCCGCGCTGGCCGGGGTGCTGGTGGTGGTCGGGCTCCGGCTGGTCAGCATGGCCCAGATCAAGGCGTACGTGCGGCACCGCGAGCTGCCCACGTACCTGGTCACCGCCCTCGGGGTGATCTTCACCGACCTGCTCACCGGGGTGGCGCTGGGCATGGCCACGGCCGTGCTGCTGATGCTGGCCCGGCTGGCCCGCTGCGAGATCCACCGCTCGTCGCCCGCGCCGGGACGGTGGCTCGTGGTCATCACCGGCACGTTGGCCTTCATCGGTTCCGGCCGGGTCGCGCGGGAGCTCGCCGCGGTGCCGCCCGGCGAGTCCGTCGAGCTGGAGCTGCACCTGGACTACCTGGACCACGGCGCGTTCGAGACGATCCAGGACTGGCGGGACGCCTACGAGCGCGGCGGTGGCCGGGTGCACATCGAGGAGGTCCACGACAGCTGGTTCCACCGGGCCACCTCCGGGCGGCTCGGCGTCAACCGTTCCCAGCCCGGCCGGCTGCCCCGCTTCCTCGGTTCCTGGGCCCAGTGGATCTCCCTGAACGAGCAGCGCCGCGACGCCATGGCCGCGGGCATCGACGAGTTCGAGCGCAGCGTCGCCCCGCTGGTCCGCCCGCACCTGGCCGGGCTGGCCCGCGAGGGTCAGCGCCCGGAACAGCTGTTCATCACCTGCGCCGACTCCCGGGTGGTGCCCAACATGATCACCACCAGCGGGCCGGGTGACCTGTTCTGCCTGCGCAACGTCGGCAACATCGTCCCGGCCCACGGCGCCGGCGACTCCTCGGTCGGCGCGGGCATCGAGTACGCCGTGGACGTGCTCGGCGTCGCGACGATCACCGTCTGCGGGCACTCCGGCTGTGGCGCCGTGCGGGCGATGATGGACGGCGCGGCGGGCCCGGACACCGCGCTGGGCTCCTGGCTGGCGTCCGCCGGGACGGACCTCACCGGCCGGGCCCACGAGGAGGACTGCATCGCCGCCAACGTGGAGCGGCAGCTCGCGAATCTGCGGACGTACCCGAGCGTGCGGCGGGCGGTCGACGAGGGCCGGCTGGAGCTCACCGGCCTCTACTTCGACCTGGCCGAGGCCCGGATGTACAACGTGGCCGACGGCGTCCGGAGCCCGGTTTCTGCACTTTGAGTGACAACTTTGTGCCACATCTGTACAGGCCATTGAGCTGCGGGCCGGGACGGAACAGAGTTGATCGGGGCGTCACCCACCCGGAGGTGACTGACGTGGCGGCTCTCGAGCGGATGGTCAGCGCCGGCGACGTGGTGGTCGTCGGCCGGGCGGCGAGCGTGCAGTTCGCCGGGCGGCTCGGTTTCACGTTCCGGGTGGTGGCGGTGGACGCGCGGCCGACGTACGCGGGCTGGGTCTGGCTGGACGGCTACCAGCTCGACAACCGGGGCCGCGCGGTGGCCCGGCGCCGCATCTTCGTCCGCCTGGCCGGCCTCGGGCGCATCCGCGCTGTCTGAGCCCGGCGTTCTATGCGACGTCGGGCCGGGTCATCAGCGGCGACCGCAGGTGCAACCGCAGGTCCGAGGTGGTCAGGGGCACGGTGCTCCAGGTGGCGATGGCTACGCCGGCGTCGGCGTCGAGCACCAGCCGGACCCGGTGCGGGCTGGTGATGACGAAGAGCTCGGCGATGAACGTGTCGCCCTGCCAGGCGCCGGCGGCGACGACCGGACGGCCGAGCGGCGAGCTCTCCCGCCAGTCACCGTGACCTGCCGCGAGCTGGAGTGAAGGCCCGAGCCGCAGATGCCTCCCGCAGTCCACCGGCTCGACGGTCACCGTGGTGCCGTCGGGCAGAGCCGAACCCTCGGCCGAGGCGTCGATGTCGGCCGTGGCGGAACGGGACGGGCCGGCCGAGCCGGGCGGCGGCGGGAACGACAGCCGGCCCAGCCGCTCGGCGAGGACCTCGTCGTCCCGGGCGCTTCCCGGGTTGTCCAGGCCGGGCAGCAGCAGCTCCCACAACGCGCCGGGCATCTCCTGGTGGGGGTCGCCGCCGCCGGTCACAGCGACCACGAGATCGTGCGCCGGGACGACCACGCACAGCTGGCCGTAGGCGCCCTCACCGCGGTAACCGTGCCGCGACATCCAGAACTGGTAGCCGTACCCGGCCAGTCCGTCGGGGTTGGGCAGGAGTTCCGGGTCCTGCTGGGTCGCGATGTGCCGGCTGGTCGCGAGGTCGACCCAGGCCCGCGGGATCAGCTGGCGGTCGCCCCAGGCGCCTCCGTGCAGCAGCACCTGGCCGAACGCGGCGACGGCCTCGGTCGTGAGGTGCAGCCCGTGAAAGCCGAAGGCGGCGCCACTGGACAACCGGTCCCACTCGGCGTGCTCGATGCCCATCGGGTGGAAGAGACGCTCGTCGAGCAGCTCCGGCAGGCCCCGGCCGGTGACCCGCTCCACGATCCGGGCCAGGACGCCGGTGGTCGCGTTGTCGTAGGCGTGCCGGCTGCCCTCCGGCTCCGGGAACGGCACCCGCAGGAAGCCCTTGACCAGGTCGGCCGGCTCCAGCTCCCAGGCCTCGGTGAGGCTGTCCCCGGTGTGCCCGGTGGTCATGGACAGCAGGTGGTGCACGGTGAGCCGGCGACCCTGCTCGCCCAGGCCGGCCGGCACATGCTCGGGCAGCACGTCCACCACCCGGTCGTCGAGCGAGAGCAGCCCGTCGGCGATCGCGAGCCCCACGGCGACCGAGGTGAACGACTTGGTCAGCGAGTAGAGCAGGTGCGGGCGGGCGGCCGCGTACGGCGCCCACCAGCCCTCGGCGACGACATGACCGTGCCGCACCACCATGAGGGAGTGCACCTCGACGGACCGCGCCTCGAGCCGGTCCAGCAGCGCGCCGATCGCGCGGGACGAGACCCCCGACGCGGCCGGTGTCGAGCGTGGCAGCAGCGCGCGGTGGGAGGGCACCGGCGCACCCTAACAAGGCGTACGCGTGAGGCCCGCACCATTTTCGGTGCGGGCCCCTCTCGCCGTGGTGGCTAGTTGCGGACGATGGTGAACGTGCTGGTCGGGTTCTCGATGTCCTTGAAATTGTTGCTCAGGCGCAGGTTGGTGAAGGTGGCCGAGCCGACCGCCGGCCCCTGCCCGCTCTCCGGCATCGGGTTGGCCCAGATGCCGTAGCCGGACTTGGCGTCGTACGCGTCACCGCTCTTCTGCGCCCCGGTGATCGAGACGTTGGTGAAGACGGTGTCCTTGATCGGGTTCTGCGGGCAGGTCGGGCAGGTGTAGTTGGTCTGGAACATGATGCCCGAGTAGGTCGGGTCGACGATGTCGACGTTGCTCACCCGGATGCCCTGGAAGACCTTCGACGCGGAGAAGACCCAGATCGCCGGGAACACCTGGGCGCCCCAGAAGTGGCCGCCCGCCCGGACGATCGAGATGTTGTCGAACACGGTCGGCGGGTCGGCGCCGAAGCCGTTCATCGGGTAGCCGAAGTCCAGCGAGCTGATCGTGATGCCCGAATAGACCAGGGTGTCCGCGATGTAGATGTTCTTGAACGTGTTGGCGTACCCGCCGTAGACCGCGATGCCCGCGGCGCGCCAGGTCAGCGTGCTGGACAGGTTGGAGTAGACGTTGTTGATCTCGTCGGAGCCGCCCGCGTCGATCGCCGAGAACAGCGCGAAGCTGTCGTCGCCGGTGGCCCGCGCGTCGTTGTTGTCGACCAGGTTGTCGGTGCTGCCGTTGGTCATGTTGACGCCGTCGGCGAACAGGTTGCGGATCCGCGAGTTCCTGATCGTCATGCGGTCGGTGTTCGCGCCCCAGTAGAGGCAGACCGTGTGCTCGGCCCAGATGTTGTCGATCGTGATGTTGGAGACGTTGGACAGGTCGAAGACCTTGCCCGGGCCGTCCTGGCGGATCGTGTAGTTGCCGAAGAACGCGAAGTTCTTGAACGTCGAGCCGTTGGCCGAGGCCTCGGCGCGGAACCCGGCGTCGGTCTCCGACTGGTTGGCCGGCGTGTAGAACCTCGTGTACCAGGGGCCGGCCCCGACGACCTGGATCGCCTTGCCGTACACCTGGAACTTGTTCGAGGTCTGGTAGTCACCGGCGGGCAGGTAGACGCCGGTCTTGCCGCTGTCCATCCGGGCCGCGTCGAACGCCGCCTGCACCGACTGCTGGTCGAAGCCGGCCGGCACCACGTACGTGGCCGGGTTGGGGTTGGCGACCGGCGCGACCTGCTCGGTGTTGATGAAGTCGATGGCGATGTTCCCGCCGTTGCCGGAGTCCTTCTGCAGCTTGATGACGCTGCCGGCAGCGACCGTGCCGGCCAGCATGATGTTCGCCTCGTCGTAGATGTGGCGCGGGCCGGTGCCGGAGTTCTGCGGCGCCGTCTCGTTGCCGTAGAGCCACGCGTACTTCGAGGTGAGCGGCAGGGTCTTGTTCAGCGTGCCGTTGACGTAGACGTTGATCGAGCTGGTGGTGTTGTCCGGGATGGAGAAGCGGGCCACCAGCGTGTTGGTGCTGGCCCGGGTCGTCCACTGCACGTAGCTGCCGGTCGAGTTGAGCGTGACGGCCTTCCGGCCGGACGCCTCACCGGCCAGGTCACCGACGGTACGGTTCGGGCCGACCACGGCGGCCCCGCCACCGGTCTGGCCATCCTCGGCCTCGTACATGTCGTACGGCATGTTCGCGCCGCGACCGACGAAGAACGGCTTCTCACTGGTGTTGTTGGCCCGCTTGACCGGCAGTTCGTTGCCGTCGTCGGCGAGCACGGTCCGCACGGTGTACTTGCCGTTGACGGCGGTCCAGGTGCCCAGGTTGATCGCCGGCGAGGACGCGCCGGCCGCCAGGGTGCCCGAGTACGAGCCGGTCAGCGTCCTGATCGTGGCGCCCGAGTCGGAGAGCACGGTCACGGTGACCCCGTGCGCGCCGGCGGCCGAGGCCTGGGTGCCCTCGTTCTTGATGGTCACGGAGAACGTGACCGTCTGGCCGGCAGACGGGTTGCCCGGCGACCAGCTCACCACGGAGGCGACCAGGTCCGAGCTGCTGACCGGGGCCACCACCAGGTTGGTGGGGCTGGTGTAGGAGTTGTTCGCGTCGTTCTGCTCGACGACCGTGTTGGCCTCGTCGACCTTGGCGCTGACGACGTAGGTGCCGGCGTTGCGCGCGCCGATGGCCGCCGTCACCGTGGCCGAGGCTCCGGCCGCGAGGGCGCCCACGTTCGCGGTGCCGACCTTGGCCGTACCCAGGTAGAAGTTGACGTTGCTGGCCGGACTGGCCGCGGAGCCCGCGTTGCGCACGGTGGCCGACAGGGTCACCGTGTCGGTCTCGACCGGCGACGCCGGCGAGGCCGACAGGCCCGTGACCGTGAGGTCGGGGTTCGGTGCCGGGTTGCCGATCACCTGGAACTCCGCGACCTGGCCGCTCGGCGCGCCGGTGTTGGCGGTGAAGCTGAGCCGGATGTCCGCGGCGGTCGCGCTCACCGGCACGGTCACCGTGTTGCCGGTGCCCGGGTTGAAGGTGTACGTCGCTGAGCCGACGAGCGTGGTGAAGCCGGTGGCGCTCTGCTCGCGTCCCTGGACCGAGAAGGTCTGCTGCCGGGTGCCCCACGCGGTGTCGGGGTTGAGCTTGACCACCACGGACTGCGTGGTGGCGTTGGCGCCTAGCTTGACGGTCAGGTTGGCCGGGTACGCGCTGCCCTCCCAGTAGGTGGCGGTGTCGTTGTCGTTGGCGTTGGCGGCCACGAAGGTGAAGATCGACGAGGACGCCTCGATCGGCTTGCCCACCGCCAGGTTGGTCCCGTTGGTCACCGTGCCGGTACGGGTCACCGTGTTGCTCGCCGCCGACTCGTTGCCGGCCGCGTCGCGCGCCTTGACGTAGTACGACACCGTCGCGCTCTCGGGCTGGCTGTCGGTGTAGGTGAGCCCGGTGACGGTCGTCTTCAGCGCGCCGTTGGCGTAGACGTTGTAGCCGGTCACGCCGACGTTGTCGCTGGACGCGCCCCAGGCGAGCCGGATCTGCCCGGCGGCCGGCTGGGTGTAGGACAGCGTGCCCGGCGTGGACGGCGCGGTGTTGTCCCCGCCCTGCCCGGTACGGGTGACGGTGTTGCTGTTGCCGGACGCGTTGCCGGCCGCGTCCCGGGCCCGCACGTAGTACGCGACCGTGGCGCTGTCGGGCTGGTTGTCCAGGTAGGTCAGCACATTGCCGGCCACGGTGGTGCGCAGGTTGCCGTTGGCGTAGACCTCGTAGCCGGTCACGCCCACGTTGTCGGTGGACGCGTTCCAGGTGAGCCGGATCTGCCCGCTCGCCGGCTGGGTCAGGGCCAGTCCGCCGGGGGCGGAGGGTGCCTGGGTGTCACCGGCGGTGGGCCCGTACACCTCGAGCTCGCTGATCTGACCGGCCGGCCAGCCCGAGTTGCCGGTGATGCTCAGCCGCAGGTAGCGGGCGGTGGCCGCGCCGAAGTCGATAGTCACGGTGTTGCCCGAGGCCGGGTTGAAGGTGTAGCCGGCGCTCGCCTTGAGGTCGGCGAAGGCGGAGCCGGTGGTGCTGCCCTGCACGGTGAGGGTCTGCGTGCGGGTCTGCCAGGCGGCGGCCGGCGGGAGCTTGAGGACGGCCTGGTTGACGCTGACGGAGGCGCCCAGGTCCACCTGCAGCCACTGCGGGAAGGCGTTGTTCTGGCTCTCCCAGTACGTGTTCGCGTTGCCGTCGCCCGCGTTGCCGGCGCCGTACACGTCGGCGACGCTGCTGGCGGTGAACGTCTTGCCGGCGGCCAGGTTCGGGCCGGCCGCGGCGGCGGAGGAGGCGGGCAGGACGAGCTGGATCAGGGTGGTGGCTATGGCGGCGGCTAGCAGCTTTCTGACTCTGGACATGTGGGAGCGCGCCCTTCTTGGGTGGGGGATCGGGGAGGGCGGGCTCGGTGGGTCCCGCCCTCCCCGGCTCGCTACGAGGTGTAGGCCTCGAACTCGGAGATCTGGCCCGCGGGCCAGCCGGTGTTGCCGGTGAACGTCAGCCGCAGGTAGCGCTGCGAGGTCGCGGGGATGGCGACGGTCGCGGTGTTACCGGAGGCCGGGTTGAAGGTGTAGCCGGCGGATGCCTTGACGGTGCTGTAGGACGAGCCGTCGGCCGAGCCCAGCACGGACAGGGTCTGGGTCCGGGTGGCCCAGGCGGCCGCGGGCGGCAGCTTGAGCACCACCCGGGAGACCGACCGGGCCTGGCCCAGGTCCACCGTCAGCGACTGCGGGAAGGCGTTGCTGCTGCTCTCCCAGTAGGTGTTCGCGTTGCCGTCGACGGTGTTGGCGGGCGTGTAGACGTCGGCCTGGCTGCTGGCGGTGACCGGCCGCCCGGCGGCCATGTTCCCGGTCGGAGCCGGCGGTGT
>NZ_JBEZGQ010000233.1:0-10155 GCF_040650095.1 Actinoplanes sp. NPDC048791
CTCGGTGGATGCGCCGCAGGACCTGCTTGCGCTGTCCGGCGCGGTGCCGACCAGGCGGGCACGAGGGCGACGGTGGTCGCGGTGAGCGTGGCCGTCATGGCCAGCGCGGTCGAGAACCGCATCATGCCTCCGGGAGCGGTGAGAACAGAGTGGACAGACTCCTGCCTACCGCGAGTGGGAGGTGCGCACAACCGGAGACACGCTCGTCACCGAATGTGAAGTCACTCCGTGGCTGTGAACGGCGGGATCCGCCGGCGGACATCCTCGACCGTCGCCGGGCCCGGCTGCCAGGCCGACACCCAGGCGCCCTCGGTGGACCGCGGGAGGATGCCCTGCTCCAGGAAGGCGTAACGGCCACCCAGCACCCGGCGGGTGGCTTCGACGTCCAGAGAGTCGGTGTTCTCCCAGAGCGCGGCGAAGAGCGCCTCCACCCGGAGCCGGGACTGCTGGCAGAACAGGTCGGCCAGCTCGCGACCAGCGGCGCGGTGCTCCCGTTCGGCGCGGGCCCGGACGCACACCGCGGACATGGCGAACAGCTCGGCGCCGATGTCGACGATGCGGCCCAGGAAGGCCTGCTTGTGCTCCAGCCCGCCCTGCCAGCGGGACATCCCGTAGAACGTCGACCGGGCCAGCTTGCGTGAGGTCCGCTCGATGTAGCGCAGATGCGGGGCGAGGGGGCCGAACTCCGCGTACCCGTTCGGCATCTGGCCGCGCCCGACCGCCAGGCTCGGCAGCCACCGCGCGTAGAAGGCCCCGGCCCGGGCCCCGGCGCGGGCCTTGCGGCCCATCCCGGCCTCCGGGTCGATGATGTCGCCGGCCACGGTGAGGTGCGCGTCGACCGCCTCCCGGGCGATGAGCAGGTGCATGATCTCGGTGGAGCCCTCGAAGATGCGGTTGATCCGCAGGTCCCGCAGGACCTGCTCGGCCTCGGCCGCGCGTTCGCCGCGGGCGGTCTGTGAGGCGGCCGTCTCGTAGCCGCGGCCGCCGCGGATCTGGATCAGCTCGTCGGCCACCAGCCAGGCCGTCTCGCTGGCGAAGAGCTTGATCAGCGCGGCTTCGATGCGGATGTCGTTGCGGTCGTCGTCGGCCAGGATGCAGCACAGGTCCAGGGTGGACTCCATCGCGTACGTGGTCGCGGCGATGAAGGCCATCTTCTTGGCCACGGCCTCGTGCTGCGACACCGGCCGGCCCCACTGCACCCGCTCGGCCGACCACTCCCGCGCGACGGCGAGCGACCATTTCGACGCGCCGACGCACATCGCCGGCAGCGACAGCCGGCCGGTGTTGAGCGTGGTCAGGGCGATCTTCAGGCCCTTGCCGAGGCCGCCGATGACGTTCTCCTGCGGCACGAACACGTCGTGGAAGCGGGTCACGCTGTTTTCCAGGCCGCGCAGGCCGAGGAACTCGTTGCGCCGCTCCACCGTGATGCCGGGCGAGTCGCCCTCCACCACGAACGCGGTGATGCCCTTGCCGGGCACCCGGGCCATCACGACCAGCAGGGTCGCCACGGTGCCGTTGGTGGCCCACAGCTTCACCCCGTTGAGCCGGTAGCCGCCCTCGACGGGCTCGGCGACGGTGCCCAGGCGAGCCGGGTCGGAGCCGACGTCCGGCTCGGTGAGCAGGAACGCGGACACCTCGCCGGCGGCCAGCCGGGGCAGGAACGCCTTCTTCTGCTCCGGGGTGCCGAAGGTCTTGAGCGGCTGCGGCACGCCGATCGACTGGTGGGCCGACAGCAGCGCGCCGACGGCCGGGCTGGCCGAGCCGATCAGGGTCAGCGCCCGGCAGTAGTGCAGGTTGGACAGGCCGAGGCCGCCGTACTCCTTGTCGATCTTCATGCCGAACGCGCCGAGCGCGGCCAGGCCGTGGAAGACCTCGTCGGGGATGCGGGCGTCCCGCTCGATGCGGGCGCCGTCGACCTCCGCGACCAGGTATGCCTCCAGCTTGGCGAGGAACTCCTCGGCGTCGGGACGGGGCTCCGCCGCGGGCCAGGGATCGATGAGGTCGAGCCGTAACCGCCCGAGGAACAGCTCCTTGCCGAAGCTGGGCTTGCGCCACTCGGCCTGGCGGGCCTCCTCGGCGACCTTGCGCGCCTGCTTCTCGGTGACGTCGGCCGGTTCGGTCACGGTCTACCCCCTTGACCCGGGCACGGCTGCTCGTGACAGCCACGCTACCCAGCGGGGTTACCGCAGGGTAGCCCTCGACCGATGTCGATCAACGACACCCGGCGCTCACGAGTCGGCGGGGATGTCCGTCTCGAGCTGGTCGACGATGGGGTTCAGCAGCTCGTTGAGCTCACGGACCAGCACGGCGACAGCCCGGTGCGCGTTCTGCTCGACCGCCGCCTCCGGGCCTTCCGGGGCCGGCGGCAGGTCGTCGAGCCGGACGGGCGCCTGCACCAGCAGCGAGGCGCGCAGGTGCGGGCTGCGGGTCAGGTCCTGCTCGGACGGGCCGACGTACTGGCCGAACAGCTGGGGCCAGTCGCGCCAGCCGCGGTCCCGGTCCCACTGGCGGCTCCAGGTGAGCTGGGCCGGCCACGGCGACACCAGCGTGACGTCGCAGATCAGGCTGCCGTCCCAGGCGCTGCGCGAACACGCCGCCGAGACGATCCGGGGATGCCGGCGGACGTAGCCGGGCTCCAGGCCGGTGGCCAGCCGCCACGCCACCACGGCGAAGGTGACCGGCGCGAAGTCGCCCCACGCGGGGGCGAACTCGTCGATGCGGCTGCGCACCTCGCCGGCGTACCGGCTCGGTCCGCCGGTCGCATGCTCGCGATCGAACTGCTCGTCGATCCAGAACGCCTGCTGCACGGTCCCAGCCTAAGGGGCGGCGGGGATCAGGCCGGCGCCGAGTGCGCCGCCCAGGTCTCGAACATCGTCGCGTAGCGGCCACCCGCGGCCAGCAGCTCGTCGTGGCTGCCCGTCTCCACGATGCGGTGCTCGTCCACCACGATGATCCGGTCGGCCCGCATGGCCGTCGACAGCCGGTGCGCCACCAGGATCGCCGTACGCCCGTCCAGCAGGCGGTCCAGCGCCGCCTCGACCCGCAGCTCACTGCGCAGGTCCAGGCTCGAGGTGGCCTCGTCCAGCACCACCACCCGGGGCTCGGCCAGGAACGCCCGGGCCAGGGCCAGCAGCTGGCGCTCGCCCGAGGACACCGACTGGCCGCGCTCGTGCAGCGGGGTCGCGAGGCCCTCCGGCGAGCGTTCCACCAGGTCGCGCAGGCCGACCGCGTCGACCGCGGCCCACACCTCGGCGTCGGTGGCGGCCGGGCGGGCGAAGGCGATGTTGTCGCGCAGCGTCCCGGCGAACAGGAACGGCTCCTGCGGGACGACACCGATCTGCCGGCGCAGCGAGGCCAGGGTGACCTCGCGCAGGTCGTGACCGTCGATCCGGATGCTGCCGGCGGTCGGGTCGTAGAGGCGGGTGACCAGCTTGGCCAGCGTCGACTTGCCCGCGCCGGTCGGGCCCACACAGGCCACCGTCTCGCCCGGGTGGATCACCAGCTCCACGCCGGCCAGCACCGGGCGGTCCGGGAGGTAGCCGAAGGTGACGCCGGCGAAGACGATCTCCCCGCGTACCGGTGGAAGGTCTGTCGCCTCCGGATGCTGGACCACCGACGGCCGCGCGCCGAGCAGGGTGTTGATCTTTCCGATCGCCGCCCGGCCCTGCTGGTACTGGGTGTAGAGCTGGACCAGTTGCTGCACCGGCTGGAAGAAGGCGTTCAGGTAGAGCACGAAGGCGGTCAGCTCGCCGATGGTCAGGGTGCCGCGCAGCACCATGCGGCCGCCGATCAGCAGCAGCGCCGCCATGCCGAGCAGGCCGATGACCGACGTGCCGGGGCCGTAGATCGCGTTGATCCGTCCGGTGAAGTCGTTGGCGTCGCGGTAGCCGCCGACCACCTCGCGGTGCGCCACGATGTTGCGGTCCTGCCGGTTGTGCGCGGTCACCACCCGGACGCCGTTGAGGCTCTCCGACAGGTCGGCGAACATCGCGGCGATCGCGTCCCGCTGGCGGTTGTAGCCCCGGTCGGCCGCCCGGCGGAACCACAGCGAGGCGATCAGCAGCGGCGGCACGACCAGCATGAGCGTGATGACGGCCAGCCCGGCGTGGTAGTGGAACAGCACTCCGGTGACCACGACCATGGTGAGCGCCTGGATGACGAACTGGGCGAAGCCGTCGGCCAGCAGGGACTGCAGCGACTCCACGTCGGAGGTCATCCGGGTCATGGTGACGCCGGCCTTCTCCCGGGTGTAGTAGTCCAGCGACATGCGCTGCAGGTGGGCGAAGATCCGGATCCGCAGGTCGCGGGTGGCCGAGGCGGCGAGCCGGCCGCTCTGCCGCATCCGGACCGCGGTGGCCAGGCCGGTGGCCAGCACCGCCGCGACGAAGGCGACCGTGGCGCCGACCAGGACGGGCAGGTTCCTGGCCGCGATGCCGTGGTCGATGCCGACCTGGACCAGGTACGGCCCGGCCTGCAGCAGCAGGGTCTCGACCAGGATCGCCAGCAGCGCCGCCACCAGCAGGCCGGGCCGTCCGATGACCAGCCGGGGCAGCGTGACCCGGGCACCGCTGTCGGCCACCGGGTCGAACGGGACGCGCGGATCGCCGTGCTCCGGCTCCTGTGCCTCCAGTTTCGCGACGCCCTCGGCCACGTCGGCCGGGATGCCGGCGAACGGCAGCCCGTTGCCCTTGCGCCCGGCCATCCCCATCGAGGGCCGCCCACCACTGCTGAAGCCGCCGAAACCACCGCCGAAAATGCTCATGCCGCCACCGCCGAGGCGAGGACCCGGGCGTACTGCGGCTCGGTCGCCAGCAGCGATTCGTGGGTGCCGTCGGCGACCACCCGGCCGCCCGCCATCAGCACCACCCGGTCGGCCAGGCTGATCGTGGAGAGCCGGTGCGCCACGATGATCGTGGTCCGCCCGCGCATGAGATCGCGCAGCGAGGAGTGGATGCGCTGCTCGACCGTCACGTCGATGGCACTGGTGGCGTCGTCCAGCACGAGGACCGGCGGGTTCACCAGCAGGGCCCGGGCGATGGCGACGCGCTGACGCTGGCCGCCGGAGAGGGTGTAGCCGCGTTCGCCGACCACTGTGTCGTACCCCTCGGGCAGGTCCTGGATGAAGTCGTCCGCCCCGGCCGCCACCGCGGCCGCGACCACGGACTCGCGGTCGGCCCCGGGGCGGCCGTACGCGATGTTGTCGTGCAGCGAGAGCGAGAACAGGAACGGCTCGTCGGGCACGATGCCGACCTGGTCCCGCAGCCGGGCCAGCCGCAGGCTGCGCACGTCGTGCCCGTCCACCGTGATCCGGCCGCCGGTCACGTCGTAGAACCGGGCGAGCAGCCGGCCCAGGGTGGACTTGCCGGAGCCGGTGGCCCCGACGACGGCCACCGTCTCCCCGGCCCGGATGCGCAGGTCCAGGCCGTCGAGGGCCAGGGTCCCGTTCGGGTACGCGAACCGCACGTCCTCGAAACGCACGTCGCCCCGCAGCACCACGTCCACCGGCTCGGCCGGGTCCACCACCTCGCTGGGCGTGTCCAGGATCTCGTAGATACGCGCGGCCGAGGCCGAGGCCCGCTGACCCATCA
This sequence comes from Actinoplanes sp. NPDC048791, assembly GCF_040650095.1. Classification (NCBI taxonomy): domain Bacteria; kingdom Bacillati; phylum Actinomycetota; class Actinomycetes; order Micromonosporales; family Micromonosporaceae; genus Actinoplanes; species Actinoplanes sp. NPDC048791. The sequence continues at coordinate 5,589 of NZ_JBEZGQ010000233.1, forward strand.
TGATCATCATGCCGAGCATCCGGAACGGCGGCTGGAGCATCAGCACGTACGAGTTGAAGGCCACGATCGTGCCGACCGTGGTCCCGCCGTCGATCACCATGATGCCGCCGACCAGCAGCACCAGGGCCAGCCCCAGCCGCGGCAGGTTGTCCAGTACGGGATTCCACCGGCTGCGGATCCGCGCGTCCTGCAGGTACGCCCAGCGGATCCGGTCCGCGGCCTCGGCCAGCGAGCGCAGCTGCCGCCCCTCGGCGGCGAACGCCTTGACGATCCGCACGCCCTGGATGTTCTCGTCGACGACGGTGGCCAGCCGGGCCAGCCGGGCCTGGATGAGCCAGGACACCGGGAAGATCGCCTTGCGCATGCCGACGCCGAGGAAGCCGATGACCGGCATGGTGGCCATCGCCACGATGGCCAGCGGCACGTTGATCGAGAGCATCAGCACGAAGGCGACCACCGCGATCAGGCACTGCACCAGGATCGACGGGCCGAACGACAGGTACATCTGCACGGCGCGGATGTCGGAGCCGGACCGCGACATCAGCTCGCCGGACTGGACCCGGTCGAAGAAGCCGAACGGCATCCGGGCCAGGTGCGCGTAGACGATGTTGCGCAGGTCGTACTCCAGCTCGTACGCGGTGCGCAGCAGGTAGAGCCGGGCGGCGTAGTTGATCAGGCCCTGGGCCAGCGCCAGGGCGACGATCCACCAGACGTAGGTGGGCAGGTCGGCGGTGCGCTCGACGATGGCCCGGTCGATGCCGAGCCGGACCAGGTTCGGGATCTGCACCTGGACGACGAGCCCGGCGAACGACAGCACGAGCGAGGTGATCAGCAGCGCGCGGTGGGCCCGGACCAGCGGCAGCGCGCGACGCAGCCAGGATTTGCGCTGGTCAGGGTCGATGGCGGCGCGGGGCGCGCGGCGGCTCAACAGTGAGCCGGGGCGACGGCGGAAGGATGGGACACGGCGCCTCCTGCGGGATACTTAGCCAGGCTAAGGATACCCCGGGCCCGTGACGAGGCGAGTACCGCCGGTTCAGTGATGAGTATTGATCTCCGTCGCTTCGGGTGATTGAGTGGCTCGCGTATCGCGCAGGTGACATAGGTCACTGGTCATTCCATCATGCATGCCCCGGAGGGGTTCTATGACGGCGAATCGGTACGGGCCGCAGCACGGCACCGGCGAGTGGCGCACGATCCGCGAGCGCAGCGCTGTCCGCCGGCCGGCCCGCGTCCGGCGGGCGGATGCCAGCCCCTGGAACTGGCTGCTGCTCGTACCGATAGTCCTGCCGTTGATCCCGGGTCTTTACAACCGCATCGAGCCGACCGTGTTCGGGATCCCGTTCTTCTACTGGGGCCAGCTGTCCTTCGCCTTCCTGGCCAGCGCGATCCTCACCTTCCTGCACCTGAAAGTGCGGTGACGGGGACCGGTGTCCGACAAGCAGGTCATGCAGCTCACGATCTTCCTGGCGGTCTTCGGCGCGGTGACGATGCTGGGCTTCGCCGCGGCGCGCTGGCGCCGGCCCGACTCGATCCACAGCCTTGAGGAGTGGGGCCTGGGCGGCCGCGCGTTCGGCAACTGGGTGACGTTCTTCCTGCTCAGCGGGGACGTCTACACGGCCTACACGTTCGTCGCGGTGCCCACCCTGGTGTACGGCGTCGGCGCGGCCGGCTTCTTCCCGGTGCCGTTCCTGGTCATCGTCTACCCGATGCTGTTCGTGGTGCTGGCGCGCTTCTGGTCGGTGTGCCACGTGCACGGCTTCGTCACCCCGGCCGAGTTCGTCCGCGCCCGTTTCGGTTCGCGCAGCCTCGGCACCATCGTGGCTGTCCTCGGCATCGTGGCGACGATGCCCTACATCGCCCTGCAGCTGATCGGCATGGAGGCGGTGTTCGAGGTAATGGGCCTGCCCAAGGGCTGGCCGCTCACCGTGGCGTTCGCCGTGCTGGCGCTCTACACGTTCAACGCCGGGCTGCGCGGCCCGGCGCTGGTCTCCATCATCAAGGACGCGCTGGTCCTGTGGACGGTGCTGGCGGTGATCATCATCGTGTCGATGACCCCGGGCCAGTGGGACGTGGTGTTCCGCATCGCCCAGGACAAGTACGCGGCCAGCCCGCGCACCGACGACGGCCTGCTGCTCGCCTCGCAGAGCCAGCTGAACTACGTGACCCTGGCGCTGGGCTCGGCGGTCGCGCTCTTCCTCTACCCGCACACGCTCACCGGCGTGCTCGCGGCCCGCAACCGCGGCACGCTGCGCCGCAACCTGGCGGCCCTGCCGCTCTACACCCTGACCCTCGGGGTGCTCATGCTGATCGGTTTCGCCGCGGTCTTCGACGGTACGACGGCAGTGGGCGGCAACAGCAACACCGTGGTCCCCCAGTGGTTCGCCGAGAACACTCCGCCCTGGACGGCCGGGCTGGCCTTCGCAGCCATCGGCGTCGGCGCGATGGTGCCGGCGGCGATCATGTCCATCGCCGCGGCGAACCTGTTCACCCGGGACCTCTATCGCCAGTACATCCGCCCGCACGCCTCGGCCCGGGAGGAGACCTACGTCAGCAAGACCGTGTCGCTGACCGTGAAGTTCGGCGCCCTGCTGGTCATCCTGCTGCTCAACACGCAGTTCGCCATCGACCTGCAGCTGATCGGCGGTGTCCTGATCATGCAGACCCTGCCGGCGGTGGCCCTCGGCCTCTACACGAACTGGTTCCACCGCTGGGCCCTGGCCGGCGGGATCGGTGCGGGCCTGGCGGTGGGCCTGCTGATGCTCTACCAGGTGCCCAAGTACGCCGGCGACGGCCGCACGGTGGTGCGCGAGCATCTCGGCGGATCGGCCTGGCCGCTGAGCAACCTGGGCATCGACAGCGACGCCTCGATCTACGTCGGGATCGTCGCCCTGGCGGTGAACCTGCTGGTGGCGGCGCTGCTCACCCCGGTGCTGCGCGGCGCGGGGGCTGCCGACGGCCGCGACCACACCCGGGAGCACGACTACGTCGCGGACGAGGGCGACCCGACGGTCCGCCGCATGGTGGAGATCCTGGACGGCGAGCCGGTCCCCGACCGGCCCGAGCAGCCGGTCTCGCTGTTCACGCCGGTGCCCCGCCGTCCCCGCGACGAGGGGGTCAGAACCAGGTGATCCCGGTCCGGCCACGGATACCGCGGCGCGGCCCGATGCCGCCCACGCCGGCCGCCTTCGGCTCGACTCCGGGGCACCGGGTCCCGGCGGCGGGCGGCCGGACGGTCAGCAGGTAGCGGTCCACCGCCCCGCCCACACAGTCGCTGCGGCCGTAGACGGTGTGTCCCCAGCCCTCGTAGGTGAGCAGGGATGCCTTCGGGCCGAGCTGAGCGGCGACGTGCTGGGCCCAGGCGTACGGGGTGGCCGGGTCGTGCCGCGCGTTGACCAGCAGCACCGGGCCGGTCTTGGCCGGGGACAGCGCCCGCTGCGGGTTGGCCGTGGCACCGGTACGGCCCAGGCAGCCGTAGACCGAGGTGAGCGCGAGCGGCGAGAACGGCATCTGCGGCGACTTCGCGGCGATCCGGTCGAGGCGGGTGCGCAGGTCGGCGTACCCGGCCACGGGCATCGACCAGTCGTCGCAGAACACGGCGTGGAAGTTGTGCTCGCTGACGTCGACCGCGGCGGCCCGGCCGAGCTTGGTGCCCGCGCCGCCGGTCGCCTCCTTGATGAAGACGCCGAGCGAGTGCCACTGCGGGTCGTACATCGAGCTGAACGCGACCCCGACCAGCTCGTGCAGGGTCAGCTTGTACGCCGTGTCGTTCGGGTCCCGCAGCGTGCCGCGCCGCGCCGAGGCGAGCAGCCCGGCCCAGAGCTTGCGGACGTCGCGACCGTGTACGGCGCACTCGGTGCTGCGCGCGCACCAGGCCACGAACTCGTCGAACGAGTCCTGGGCGGTGAGCGCCTCGCCGCCCAGGAAGCCGTCGGTGTCGACGGTGTGGTCCATGACGCTGTCCAGCACCATCGCGCGGACCCGCTGCGGGTAACGCTCGGCGTACTGCTGGCCGAGCAGGGTGCCGTACGAGGCCCCGTAGAAGCTGATCCGCTCCTCGCCGAGTGCGGCCCGTACCGCCTCCAGGTCCCGCACGACGCTCAGCGTGTCGACGTGCCCGTAGAGCGGTCCGGTGCGCCGGGCGCAGTCGGCGGCGAGCCGGCGGTTGTAGGCGACGAACGCGTCGTACGCCTTCGCACTCTCGATGGCCGGCGGCGGGGCAGCGGTCAGCACCGTCGTCGTGCACACGATCGGGTGGCTGCGTGAGATCCCGCGCGGGTCGAAGCCCACGATGTCGAAGCGCCGGCGCAGCTCGGGGCTGAAGAACGTGCTGTCGAGGGTGAAGTCGACGCCCGAGCCGCCGGGGCCGCCGGGGTTGACCACCAGCGTGCCGATCCGCTGCTTCTTGTCGGCAGCCGGGCGGCGGGCCAGCGCGATCGCCACGGACGCCCCGTACGGCTGGGCCCAGTCGACCGGCACGTCGAGGGTGGCGCACTGGGCGGTCTTGTCCTCCTCGCAGGGCTGCCACTTCGGCGCTGCCTCCTGTCTGTTCTGCGTAGTCCATCGCCGC
>NZ_JBEZGQ010000234.1:0-10132 GCF_040650095.1 Actinoplanes sp. NPDC048791
GCTCGGCGACCGGCTCGCCGAGCCGCGGCGCCGGCGCCGCAAGGTGAAACCCGTGCTGCGGTACGGGAGGGAGCAGCGCGAGGCCGTCGAGGAGCAGGACCAGGGGGTACGCGCCGGCGACCCGGAAGCCGTGCACAAGATGCGGGTGGCTACCCGGCGCCTGCGCAGCACCCTGAAGACGTTCAAGGCCTCGTTCGATCCGCAGCGGGCCGCCGCCCTCAGGGACGAGCTCAAGTGGCTGGCCGACTGCCTCGGTGACGTGCGGGACGGCCAGGTCCTCGAGGGCAAGCTGCCCGCCGACACGTCCGGCTTCCCGGAGGTGGCCGACGGCATCCGCGCTCACCTCGACGCCCAGGTCGAGCGGGGTCGCGCGGTGCTGACCGAGGCGCTGGACAGCGACCGGTACCTCGCCATGCTCGACGCCATGGACGCGCTCGTCGACGACCCGGAGCCGGATGACGCGGGTGCGCTGCGCCGGGCCCGCAAGGCCCTGCTCAAGGCCGACCGGCTGCTGGACGAGGCGCTGGCCGGCGGCGAGGACGCCGAGCTGCACGAGGCCCGCAAGGCCTACAAGCGGGCCCGGTACGCGGTGGAGATCTTCGCCCCCAGCGCCGGCAAGCCGGGCAAGCGTCTGGTGAAGGCCCTGACCGGGCTCCAGGACGTGCTCGGCGCGCATCAGGATTCGGTGGTCGCGCGGGAGGTGCTGCGCGAGGTGGCGCGCACCGCGCCGGACGGATTCGGGTACGGCGTGCTGTGGGCGCGACAGGAGCAGGTCGGCGTGCGGACCCGCGCCGGGCTGCCGCCGGTCGTCGCAGCGTCGCGGAAGAAGCGGTTGCGGAGCTGGCTCGGCTGATCGTTTACCCGCCGTCCACCTTCCGGATACGGTCCGCCAGTTGTCAGGTCGGTCCGGGTGGGTAAGAAGCCTTGTCATGCAGGCGGAGCAGGACCACGAGCAGGAGCAGGGCGACAACGGCGGCCACGAGGATCGCCAGTTCGACGACGAGCTCACCACCGACCCGTACACGGGGCCGATCACCGAGCTGGGCGGTTACCGGGTCGCCGACGACGATGACGACGACCCGGTGCTGCTCAACGCCGACGGCACCCCCGTGGACACCTGGCGCGAGGACTACCCGTACGACACCCGGATGCCGCGGGCCGAGTACGACCATGACAAGCGGCTGCTGCAGATCGAGCTGCTGAAGCTGCAGAACTGGTGCAAGCGCACCGGCGAGCGGATGGTGATCCTCTTCGAGGGCCGCGACGCCGCCGGCAAGGGCGGCACGATCAAGCGCTTCATGGAGCACCTGAATCCGCGCGGCGCCTCCGTGGTGGCGCTGGAGAAGCCGAACGAGCGCGAGAGCAACCAGTGGTACTTCCAGCGCTACATCAAGCACCTGCCCGCGAACGGGGAGATCGTGCTCTTCGACCGGTCCTGGTACAACCGGGCCGGCGTCGAACGGGTCATGGGCTTCTGCACCCGCGCCGAGTATCTCGAGTTCATGCGGCAGGCCCCGGACCTGGAACGGATGCTGGTCCGCTCGCAGATCAACCTGATCAAGTTCTGGTTCTCGGTCTCGCAGGGCGAGCAGCGCACCCGCTTCGCGATCCGGCAGGTCGACCCGGTACGCCAGTGGAAGCTCTCGAAGATGGATCTCGAGTCGCTCGACAAGTGGGGCGAGTACACCGAGGCCAAGGAGGCGATGTTCTTCTACACGGACACCGCCGACGCCCCGTGGACCGTGGTCAAGAGCAACGACAAGAAGCGCGCCCGGCTGGAGGCGATCCGGTTCGTGCTCAACCGCTTCGACTACGACAACAAGGACACCAGCATCGTCGGCACCCCGGACCCGCAGATCGTCGGGCCCGCCTCCCAGTTCGTCGAGGGCACCGAGGTGTCGCCGCAGGTATTCCCGCGACTCTAGTGACCTTAAAAGCGTTGTCGCCGGGGCCACGAGGTGGTTAACGTGGCCGTACACGTGAGAGGAGGTGGTCCGAAGTTGTATAGCAACGGGACTCGTGAGGTGGCTGTCCGCTAGCCGCTGTCCTTGACAGCTTCGTAGGAACGTCGAGACCGTGTGGCAGCGGTGCGGCGAATACCAGGCAGCCACCCGGCCCCCGGGGATCCGGCCTTGTCCGACCGGACCGTGCTACGGCGCGGAAGTCCCCGGGGGTCGCTTCATGTCCGAAGGTGATCATGCGCCAGCTGACCGTGCTCGGCACCGCGAGCCAGGTGCCCACCCGGCACCGCAACCACAATGGTTACCTGCTGCGCTGGGACGACGAGGTCATGCTCTTCGACCCCGGTGAGGGCACCCAGCGTCAGATGCTGATGGCCGGGCTCGCCGTGACCCCGCTGCGGCGCATCTGCATCACCCACTTCCACGGCGACCACGCGCTCGGCCTGCCCGGGATCATCCAGCGCGTCTCGCTCGACAAGGTCCCGCACCCGGTCCAGGTGCACTACCCGGCCGGTGGCCAGGAGTTCTTCGAGCGGCTCCGGCACGCCACCAGCTTCTACGACGTCGCCGACCTTCAGCCCGTACCGGTGGCCGACGGTTTCCGGGTCGAGACCTCGGCCGGCGCACTCACCGCGCTGCCGTTGCGCCACTCGATCGAGACCTACGGCTACCGCCTGGCCGAGCCCGACAGCCACCGGATGGTGCCGTCGCTGCTGGCCGCGCACGGCATCGCCGGGCCGGCGGTCGGTGAGCTGCAGCGCACCGGCCGTCTCGGCCGGGTGACGCTGGAGCAGGTCAGCGCGCCCCGGCCCGGGCAGCGCTTCGCCTTCGTGATGGACACCGGCCTGTGCGACAACGTCTTCCACCTCGCCGAGGGCGCCGACCTGCTGGTCATCGAGTCGACCTTCCTGGCCGAAGATGCCGCGATGGCCGCCCAGGTCGGCCATCTGACCGCGGGCCAGGCCGGGTCGGTGGCCCGGCAGTCGGGGGTACGCACGCTGGTGCTCACCCACTTCTCCCAGCGGTACGCGGACAGCGCCCGGTTCCTCGACGAGGCCCGCGCGGAGTTCGACGGCGACATCGTGCTCGCCGAGGATCTGCTGCGGGTGCCGGTGCCGCCCCGGCTAGGTTCGTCCGATGAGCGTGCATCTGCGTCCCGCCGCTGACGACGACCTGCGGGCGATCGGCGCCCTGCACTTCCACTCGCGCGCTTCCGCCTATGCGGACATCCTCTCCCCCGACGCGCTGGCCCACGGCTCGCCGGAGGTGCTGGGCGAGTGGTGGGCGGAACGGTGGAAGTGGGAGCAGGACACCCACCGGCTGACCGTCGCAGTCGACGGCCCGGTCCTCGCGGGCTTCACGTACGTGGGACCGAGCGAAGAGGACGGGGTCGCGGAGCTCTACGCGATCCACGCCGACCCGGCGTACGTGGGCACCGGGGTCGGCCGGGCGCTGATGGCTGACGCCCTGCCGTCGCTGGCTGCCCTGGGTGACCGGGCCGTGCTCTGGGTCCTCGCAGCGAACGAGCGGGCCCGGCGCTTCTACGAGCGCGGCGGCTGGGTTGCGGACGGCACGACCCGCACCGAGGCGATCGGCGGCGAGCCCGTCCTTCAGGTCCGTTACGGACGGGCGTTGGAGGGCGGGCGGGAGCGCGTGACCGAGTGAATGCGGGGGAACCTGTGGTCACGCACTCCCGCCAACCGCGCCCGCCCGAACCGCGTTGACGCCTGGCCGGAGGCGCCGACCGGCGGAGGCGTGCCGGTCGAGGCGGTTCATGGGCGGGTCCGGGTGCGGGACGCCGGCGTGCTGGCGGGGCACGGGGGCATCACCGCGGTTCGACGTCGTCCGGGCCGATGCAGGTCGGTTCTTGCCGGGGGACGGTCAAGGTCCCGGGTGACGTCGAGGGTCTGCGGGAGTCGTTCAGTCGAAATAGCCTCTGTTCAGTTCGTCGATCTTCGGCGTCTCGCGCCGGACCATGTTGCCGTCCAGCCCGGTACGGATGCCGGGCATCGCGCGCACGCTGTTGAGGTCGTGCCGCAGGGTCCAGGCTTCCCGCCACGGCCGGCGGGACGCGAGGTCGGCGCGTTCACCGAGCCGGCGCGGCGCGCAGGGCCAGCGCCAGCCGCACCAGACGCAGTTGCCGTCGTGGCCGGCCTCGGCGTGCCGCCGCAGCATCTGCTGGGCGTCCTGCCAGAGCAGGCGGTCCACGATGTCGGCCGGTACAGCCTCGTCGACGATGACCATCCCCACCCCTCCGTCCGGCTCGTTCAGCTCCTTCGTCACTCATACAACCCCCGACAACGGGCAGCCGGTCGGACTATCTGTGCGACCTTCGCGACTATCAGTGACTGGCACTGTTCGCCGTGGGCGGACGCCGTACCGGCATCGATGGCCGCCGGGCCGGTGTTCTGGACTGCATGGATACCGAACACACGGGTGTCGAAACGGGCGCGCTCGATGCCTACAGCCGTGTCGTGACCGGCGTCGCCGCCCAGTTGCTGCCGTCCGTCGCGGCGCTGTCCGTCCTTACCCCGCGCGGGGCCGGCGCGGGCTCGGCGGTCACCTTCACCGACGACGGATTCCTGCTCACCAATGCCCACGTGGTCGCCGGCGCGACCGGCGGCACCGCCGCCTTCGCCGAGGGCACCGAGACCAAGTTCGACGTGGTCGGCGCCGACGCGCTGTCCGACCTGGCCGTCGTCCGCGTGCACAACCCGGGTGCACCGGCGGCCCCGCTGGGCGACGCCGACCGGCTGCGGATCGGCCAGCTGGTCGTGGCGGTCGGCAACCCGATGGGCCTGGCCGGCTCGGTCACCGCCGGCGTGGTCTCCGGACTGGGCCGCTCCCTGCCGGCCCGCGACGGCCGCCGGGTCCGCATCATCGACAACGTCATCCAGACCGACGCGGCGCTCAACCCGGGCAACTCCGGCGGCGCCCTGGCCGACTCCACCGGCACGGTGGTCGGCGTCAACACGGCGGTCGCGGGCTACGGCCTGGGCCTGGCCGTACCCATCAACAAGACCACCCGCCAGATCATCGGCGAGCTGGTGACCACGGGCCGGGTCCGCCGCGCCTGGCTCGGCGTCGCGGGCGTACCGGTGCCGCTGCCCCCGCCGATCGCGGAGCGCCTGGGCCAGAAGCTGGGCCTGCGCGTGGTCGAGGTGGTCCCGGGCAGTCCGGCCGGCACGGCGGGCATCTACCTCGGCGACATCCTGATCACGGCGGGCGGCGAAGCGGTGCAGACGGTCCAGGCCCTGCAACGGCTGATGCTGGGCCCGGCGATCGGCCAGAACCTCCCGATCACTGTCCTGCGGAAGAACGCCTTCGTGGACGTGGTGACCGTCCCCGCCGAGCTTTCCTGATCCGCGCCGAACGCTTGGGCTCGCCCGCACCGCTTCCTGGCGGGAAGTGATCGCGGGCGCTGCCGCGCTCCGGCTCAGGGGCGCGGCAGCATGCCGCGCTCCGGCTCCGCGCTTAGGGGCGCGGCAGCATGCCGCGCTGCGGCTTCAGGGGCGCGGCAGCATGCCCACCAGCGACGTGATGATCGCTAACCGCAGGGCTGTTGACATATCGACATGGTGGATCGCGAGCGCCGGCTCGGACTCGTAGACGGCGAGCAGGCTCGGCGGCGGCGAGGTGTAGGCGGACAGCGCGCCGCCCACGATCAGGAGGTTCAGGCAGAACATCTCGGCCCGGTCACCGAGCTCGGGCAGGTGCCGCCGGACCAGGCCGCCCATCACCGCGAGGTTGTCCAGCGAGGCCCGCTTGTGCCGGCGGATCACCTCGACCGAGACGTTGTGCTCGAGCACCCCGCCCTGCGCGCCGAAGAGATCACAGAGCACGGTCTGAGCTGCGAGCGACCGGCTGAGCACGTCGGCCGCCTGCTCCGCCCGTTCCACCGCGGACCGGCCGGGGTCGATCCCGCGGGCCAGCTCCGGCTCCAGCTCGGCCAGCCAGGTCGTCGTCCGGTCGTCCAGCAGGTCGAGCAGCACCGCCTCGCGGCTCTCGAAATAGCGCAGCACCGCCGTCTTGGCCAGGCCGACCCGCCGGCTCAGCTCGTTCAGGGTCACCTGGGCCACCGGCATCTCGTCGAGCATCGCCGAGGTCGTCTCCAGGATCGCCCGGCGCCGGACCGCACGCTGCTCGTCGCTGCGCGCCCGCTGGAACGTCATGACGCCAACCCTAGCTTAGGTACCGGCGGTCTCTTGACACTGTACCGGCGGTACATTACCGTTCCCATCATAAGTTACCGGCGGTACATTGGGGAGCAGAGATGAAGTGGACCGAGCAGCAGATTCCGCGTCAGGACGGCCGGGTGGCCGTGATCACCGGGGCCAACACCGGGCTGGGCTTCGAGACCGCCCGGCGGCTCGCCGAGCACGGGGCGTCGGTGGTGCTGGCCGTGCGGGACACGGAGAAGGGCAAGCTGGCCGCCGCCCGGATCAACGGTGATGTCTGCGTACAGGAATTGGATCTGACCTCGCTGGAATCGGTGCACGCCGCGGCCGCCGGTCTGCGCGCCACCCACCCGCGGATCGACCTGCTGATCAACAACGCCGGCGTGATGTACACCCCGCGGCAGACCACCCGCGACGGCTTCGAGCTCCAGTTCGGCACCAACCACCTGGGCCATTTCGCGCTCACCGGCCTGGTGCTCGACCTGCTGCTGCCCGCGCCCGGCTCCCGGGTGGTCACGGTCAGCAGCACCGGCCACCGCATCCGCGCCGCCATCCACTTCGACGACCTGCAGTGGGAGCGTTCCTACGCCCGGATCGGCGCCTACGGCCAGTCCAAGCTGGCCAATCTGATGTTCACCTACGAGTTGCAGCGCCGGCTCGCCCCGCACGGCACCACCGCCGCGGTGGCCGCCCATCCCGGCATCTCCGACACCGAGCTGGTCCGCAACATCCCGCCGGCGATGCGCCGACCGGTCTCCTGGCTCGCCCCGCTGATCAGCCAGCCCGCGACCGCGGGTGCGCTGCCCACCCTGCGGGCCGCCACCGACCCGTCCGTCCTCGGCGGGCAGTACTACGGCCCGGACGGCCTGGCCGGTGGGCGCGGCTACCCGAAGCTGGTCACGTCCAGCCCCGATTCCTACGACCTGGCCGCGCAGCAGCGCCTGTGGGCCGTCTCGGAAGACCTCACCGGCGTGCGATTCCCGGTGGGCCGGGCAACCGCCGCGGCGGCGCAGTAGCTGTGGACCGGCCGGCCTGGCCGGCGGCCCCGCGAAGCGGCGGGCCATGACCTGACAGACGAGATGCCGCCCGGGCCGTCGGGGCCGGGCGGCATCACGCTAGTGATCTTGAGCGACCTCAGGAGAGATGCGCCAGCAGATCCTGGCGCGTCAGAACCCCGGCGGGCTTGCCGTCGACCAGGACCATCGCGGCGTCCGCGTGCTCGAGCAGGGTCACCGCCTCGCTCACCGGCTGACCGCCCCCGATCATCGGCAGCGGGTCGGTCATGTGCCGCTCGATGGTGTCGTGCAGGTGCGCCTGCCCGGTGAACAGCGCGTCCAGCAGCGCCTTCTCCGCGATCGACCCGGCCACCTCGCCCGTCACCACCGGCGGCTCGGCCTTGAGGACCGGGAGCTGGCTGACGCCGTACTCGCGCATGTAGTCGATCGCGTCGCGGACCGTCTCGGTCGGGTGCACGTGGATCAGCGGGGGCATCTCGCCGCTCTTCGAGCCGAGGGCCGCCGCCACCGTGGCCTCGTCGCCGCCCGTGGTCAGGAAGCCGTAGCGGGCCATCCAGGTGTCGTTGAAGATCTTGGAGAGGTAGCCGCGGCCGCCGTCCGGGAGCAGGACCACGATCACGTCCTCCGGGGCCGCCCGGCGGGCCACTTCCAGGGCCGCGACCACGGCCATACCGCAGCTGCCGCCGACCAGCAGGCCCTCCTCGCGGGCCAGGCGCCGGGTCATCTCGAACGAGTCCGAGTCGGAGACCTCGATGATCTCGTCACAGATGCCCCGGTCGTAGGTCTCCGGCCAGAAGTCCTCACCGACGCCCTCGACCAGGTAGGGCCGGCCGCTGCCACCGGAGTAGACCGAGCCCTCCGGGTCGGCGCCGATGATGCGCACCGGGCCCTGCTCCTTGAGGTACTTGCCGACGCCGGTGATGGTGCCGCCGGTGCCGACGCCCGCCACGAAGTGGGTGATCCGGCCGTCGGTCTGCTTCCACAGCTCCGGGCCGGTCTCCTCGTAGTGCGAGCGCGGGTTGGCCGGGTTGCTGTACTGGTCCGGCTTCCACGCGCCGGGGATCTCCCGGGCCAGGCGGTCCGAGACGTTGTAGTAGGAGCGCGGGTCCTCGGGCGCCACGGCGGTCGGGCAGACCACCACCTCGGCCCCGTACGCCCGCAGCACGTTCTGCTTGTCCTCGCTGACCTTGTCGGGGCAGACGAAGACACACCGGTAGCCGCGGAGCTGGGCCACCAGAGCCAGCCCCACGCCCGTGTTTCCGCTGGTCGGCTCGACGATGGTGCCGCCCTCACGGAGCAGGCCGGCCTTCTCGGCGTCCTCCACCATGCGCAGGGCGATGCGGTCCTTCACGGATCCGCCGGGGTTGAAGTATTCGACCTTGGCAAGGACGGTCGCCGCTATGCCGTCGGTGACGCTGCGCAGCCGTACCAGGGGGGTGTCCCCGATGATGTCGACGACATTGTCGTAGTACCGCACGTCGCTGTGCCCTTCTCCGGTGCTGACCTGGATCTGGTCAGCCTACGGCTCAGCTCACCACGGAACCCGGCAGGACCGCGGCACGCTCCTTCTCCCACTGCAGGAAGCGCTCGGTCTCGCTGAGCACCGAGCCGGCCAGCCACGTGATCATCACGGCGTCGTCGGCCAGGCCGAAGACCAGCAGGGCCGCCTCCGGCACCGCGTCGATCGGTGAGACCACGTACAGCGTCGCCGCGGTCATCAGGGCCACCCGCAGGCCACCGTCGTACTCGCCCTTGGCGGTTGCCTTGATCATCCGAGGCAGCGCAGCCAGCCGCTGGCCGATCGACGGGCCGCCACGGGCCCCTGCCATCAGCGCCTTCGCGAGCGCCGTGAACGCGGCGGTCCGGCGCAGAGTTCTGGCCATGTCGTCCCCTTTCGCTGTCCTCAGCATGACGGCAACGCGCTATATGTGCCCGCTCGGCGCGGGGTTCAGACAGTTGTCGCACAGGCGAGTTAGCCTCGAAGTCCCCACCATCGCCGGCAGCCGGGTCTCCACCCTCGGCTGACGGGCAGGTTCCCACCGAGCGAGAGCGAGGGAGAGCGTGCGACAGGTGCGCAGTTTGACAGCGGAGGAGTGGCAGCGGCTCCGGCTCGCAGGCCAGATCGCGGGCGGTGTGACCGGCGCTGCGGCCGGCCTGACCGTCCTCTCGGCGGGCGTGCTGCTGCGCCAGGCCGCCGACGCCCGCCGGATCATCCCGATGGCCGAGGCACCGCCGCCTCGCGGTGACGGGGTGTACGGCCCCAAGTTCCCCGGCAAGCCGCTGAGCATGGTCATCCTCGGTGACTCCTCCGCGGCCGGGTACGGCGTGCACCGTCCCCGGGAGACCCCCGGAGCCCTGCTCGCCACCGGTGTCTCGCGGCGCCTGCGCCGGCCCGTACGCCTGCACCGCCTCGCCGTGGTCGGCTCGATGTCCTCCGGCCTGCAGTATCAGGTGGACGCCGCGCTGGAGTACGAGCCCGAGGTGGCCGTCATCCTGGTCGGCGCCAACGACGTCACGCACGCCTCGGCCCGTACCGCCGCCGTGCGCCACCTCGCCGACGCCGTGCGGCGGCTGCGCTCGGTCGGCTGCAAAGTGGTCGTCGGCACCTGCCCCGACATCGGCGCGATCCAGCCGATCAAGCCCCCGCTGCGCTGGCTCGCCCGCAAGTGGAGCCGGCAGCTCGCCGCGGCCCAGACCGTCGCCGTGGTCGAGGCCGGCGGCCGGACGGTGTCCATCGGCGACCTGCTGGGCCCGGCCTTCGAGGCCGACCCGGTACGCATGTTCAGTTCGGACCGCTTCCACCCGTCCGCCGAGGGTTACGCCCGCGCGGCGGCGGTCATGATGCCCACGCTCATGGCGATGCTCGGCGAGGACGACCGGGCCCCGGCCACCGGCACCGACGGCGTACGCAGCCTGCCCGAGGCGGCCCAGGAGGCGGCCCGCGCGGCCGGCACCGAGGTCGGCCCGGCCAAGGTCG
>NZ_JBEZGQ010000235.1:0-10111 GCF_040650095.1 Actinoplanes sp. NPDC048791
CCGGGCAGCACGGCCCGCAGCGCGGCCACAGCGCCGTCGAGTCGGGCGGCCAGAGCCTGCTCAGGCGACGCCCGCTGCCACACGTCGGGCAGGGCGCGGGCCACCATCGCCGGTGCGAAGGAGAAGAACAACGCGGTGACCGGTGCCGCCGGCACGGCTCCGAGCGGCGCGACCCGGCCCCCGAAGTAGCCCCGCCAGAACCCGCGCAGCCCGGCACCTTCGAACGCGGCCCGGGCTTCCGGCGCGAAATAGGTGACCGCGTGCAACGGCTCGTACAGCTGCCACAGGTCTCTGACCCCAGCGTCGTCAGGCATACCGATGATTCAAGGCCGGGGACACCGAGCCGTAAACGGCCAATCGCCCGGAAGCGGCTACTGCGTGAAGTAGGCGGCGCTCGCCGCGTCCGCCGGGTAGTACGACTCGATCGCGACCTCGTCCAGGGTGATGTCCATCGGGGTGCCGAACGTGGTGATGGTCGAGAACATCCGCAGCTCCCGCCCGGCAACGCGGAGGATCATCGGGATCACGACGTCGGCGTCGGCCCGGTCGCCCGGGGTGTCCCCCGCGGCGGGGGCCAGCAGCTCCTCGTACAGCGCGGTCAGCTCGGGGTCGGGCGCGGTGGCCAGCTGGCGGGAGATTCGGGTACGGAACACAGCCCGCACGTCACCCAGATTGACGACCAGCGGAGCGAGCCCACGCGGGTCCAGGCCCAGCCGCACCAGGTTGACCGGCGGCCGCAGCAGGTCCGGGGCGACCCCGGCGAAGAACGGCTCGACCGCTCGGTTGGTCATCACGATGTTCCAGCGCCGATCGAAGACCAGCGCCGGGTACGGCTCGTGCGCGTGCAGCACCCGGCGGACCGCGTCGCGCGCCGCGGACAGTGCAGTGTCGTCGAGCGGACGTTCCGCGTACCGGGGTGCGAAGCCGGCCGCGAGCAGCAGCCTGTTGCGATCGCGCAGCGGCACCTGCAGCTGATCCGCCAGCCGCAGGATCATGTCGGCGCTGGGCCGGGATTTCCCGGTCTCGACCAGGCTGACGTGCCGGGCCGAGACGTCCGCGGCGATGGCGAGGTCCAGCTGGCTGAGCCCCCGGCGGTGCCGCCACTGCCGCAGCAGCTCCCCCACCGTGTCCACGAACGTGCAGCGTACTCATCGTGGCGCAGGACGCCATGAACTCCCGTTTCATCGACAATCGCGGCGGCCGCGGAAACACTCCGTCCATGACTACCGACAACAAGGCCGTCATCCAGCGGGCGTTGGCCGCCCTGCTCGAGACGCGCGACGTCGACGCCCTCGCACCGTTCCTCAGCGACGGCTTCGTCCACCGCCGGCCGGATTCCACCTCCTCGACCAAGACGGAATGGCTGGCCGCCGTCCGGGCGGCGCTGGTGCCCCTCGCGGACATGCGGGTAGAGGTCCTGCAGCTGCTGGCCGACGGCGATCACGTGGTGCTGTGCACCCGGCGCTGGCTGCCCGGCGGGCCCGAGATCACGGTCGTCGAGGTCTGGCGGGTACACGACGGGCTGATCGCCGAGGGGTTCGAGATCATCGAGCCGGTGTCCCGGGCGGCCGCCAATCTGACCTGGTGGGAGCCTGCCTCATGCTGACCTCAACCAGATGCGGTGAACCTGACGTGCCGGAGCCCCGCCTGAACAGATGAAGGAGGGGCCGATGAGCGATGAGTTGCTGGTGGTCCGCTGCCAGCTGGGCGAGGGAGGCGTTCGCCGAGCTGGTCCGAGCTTGCCGCGGCGGAAAACGGGCACTGAAGGATCGGCCACAGAGAAGGCAGACAACGGCACCGAAGAAACGGCCGCATGGAAAGGCCGACAAAGAGCACCGAGGAAACAGCGGCGAAGCAAGGGGGCCCGGTGGCGAACAAGGAGCGACCGCCGATGACCGAGGACGGGCACTTCGTCGTCATCTCGGGGCGGCGCTGGCGGGCCACCGACCCCGCCATCCCCGAGGACGTGGCCGCACAGCTACGCAAGGCGTTGATGGCCGCTCGGCGCGACGTCGGCACCGCGCTGCGCGCAGGCGTGGACCCCGCACCGGCCCGCGCCCGCGTGCAGCTGGCCAAGGTCGCCCTCGGCGAGCGCGGCGTCCCCTGGTGGGAGCAGACGCCCGAGCAACGGCAGCAGCGCTGGGAGCAGGGCCTGCACGACCTGTCCCCCGTGCGAGCTACCCAGGAGTGTCCACCGTGCGGTGACGATTCCGGCGCGACAAATCCATAGCGTTCAACGTAGCCCGCGGCGCTCAAGCCGCGGACTTCATGGAGGAGTCAACATGCGTCTGGTGAAGCAGTTCCTGGCGGTTGCGGCGGTCGCCTTCGTCGGTGGCCAGGGTGTCGCCGCGGTGCAGGGGAACCCGTGGCTCACCCTGGTGCTCGGGCTTGTGACAGCGGTGCTCGCGGTCCTGGTCTACGCGTGGGTCGTACGGCGCACCGAGCACCGCGCACCGACCGAGGTGGCCCGGTCGGGGGCCGTCGCCCGGCTCCTGCGGGGCGCACTGATCGGGGCCGGGATGTTCGCGGCCGTCATCGCCAACATCGCCTTCCTCGACGGCTATCAAGTGCACGGCCTGAATTCGGTCACCGGCGCGCTGGGGCTGTTCGGGTTCATGGCCGCCGCTGCCGCGACCGAGGAGCTGCTGTTCCGGGGCGTCCTGTTCCGCGTCATCGAGGAACGCATCGGCACCTGGATCTCGCTGCTGCTGACCGGCGTGGTGTTCGGCGCGATGCACCTGGTCAACCCGGACGCGACGCTGTGGGGCGCGGCCGCCATCGCGATCGAGGCCGGTTTCATGCTCGCCGCCTGCTACGCCGCCACCCGCAACCTGTGGGTGCCGATCGGGCTGCACTTCGGCTGGAACTTCGCCCTGGGCGGTATTTCCGGCGCGGCGGTCTCCGGCAACGGCGAGTCCAAGGGCCTGCTGGACGCCACGTTCTCGGGCTCGACCCTGGTCACCGGGGGCGACTTCGGCCCGGAGGGCAGCCTGTACACGGTGGCGGCCGGTGTGGCCCTGACCGTCGTGTTCATGTGGCTGGCCCACCGCCGCGGTCACATCGTCCCGCGTCGGCGCCGCGCGGCCGCTGAGCCGGCGGCGACCGCTACAGTTTCCCGATGATCGACCTCGGGGGGGTCCCGGAACGGTGGCGGCGCTGGGACGTCACCGTCCGGGACCTCCCGTTCGCGCTCCTGCTGGTCGTCCTGTCGGCGGTGCCGGCACTGCACAACCGCGGCACCCAGCTCGGCGACCTGCCGACCCGCCCGGCCGACGCGCTGACGGTGCTGGTGGTCGCCCTGGAGTGCCTGCCGCTGGTCGTGCGCCGGCGTTGGCCGGCCCTCTGCCTCGGTCTGGTGTCGCTGGGCTTCGCGATCGACCAGCTCCGCGCCTATCACACGGCGGCGAGCATCGCGCTGCCCATCGCGCTGGTGAGCACGGCTCTGCATCTGTCCCGCCACCGGCGTACCACCGTGGTGCTGCTGTCCGTCGCGTACGTCCCGCTGGCCGTCGCGCTCGGCCGCAGCGGGTCGGTCGAGACCGTCGCCGACTTCATCACGTTCTACCTGGCGCTGGCCGTCGCGTGGGGCATCGGGGCCTGGCTGCGCCGGACCCGGCTGGCCGAGGCGGAGCAGCGCCGGCACGTCGCCGAGGCCACCCGTACGGCCGAACGCACCCGGATCGCCCGCGAGCTGCACGATGTCGTGACCCACCACGTGACCGCGATGGTCGTGCAGGCCGAGGCGGCCCGCTACCTGACCGCCGCGCCCGACCGGCTCGACGAGAGCCTGACCGCGATCACCGACACCGGCCGGCGGGCCATCACGGACCTGCGGCACCTGCTCGACCTGCTCAACCCCGACCACAGCACCGAGCCGCGCCTGCCGTCCGTCGGCGAGCTGCATACCCTCGTCGAGCAGACCCGGCTGGCCGGGCAGCCGGTCGAGTTCACCCAGGACGGCACCCCGGCGCAGACGACGGGCAGTGCCGAGGTCGCGGCGTACCGGGTGGTGCAGGAGGCGCTGACCAACGCCCTCAAGTACGCCCACGGCAGCCGCACCGTCGTGCACGTGCGCCATGGCGAGAAGGAGACCACCGTGGAAGTCAGCACCGACGGCCCTGGCTCGCACGCCATCTCCCCCGGCGGCAGTGGGCGGGGTCTCGCCGGGCTGCGCGAACGGATCGGGGTGCTCGGCGGCGAGTTCAGCGCGGGCCGGGGCAGCGGCGGCGGCTTCGTCGTGCGGGCCCGCATCCCCGGCGGGAGCCCGTCGTGACCGCGCCGCTGCGGGTGCTGATCTGCGACGACCAGCCGCTGATCCGTACCGGATTCACCACGATCGTCGGCGCCCAGCCCGACCTCGAGGTGGTCGGAGAATGCGGGGACGGCCGGGCGGCGGTCGAGCTCGCCGGCCGGCTGGACCCGGACGTCGTGGTGATGGACGTACGGATGCCCGTGCTCGACGGCATCGAGGCGACCCGCCTGCTGGCCGGCGCCGGGGTCGCCCACCCGGTGAAAGTGCTGGTGGTGACCACGTTCAACCTCGACGAGTACGTCTACGAGGCGCTGCGCGCGGGCGCGAGCGGCTTCCTGCTCAAGGACGCCCCGCCGGCGCAGCTGCTGCACGGCATCCGCACCGTCGCCACCGGCGCCGCGCTGCTGGCCCCCGAGGTGACCCGGCAGCTCGTGGGCCGGTACGCGGCCCGGATCCGGCCCGCCGAGGACACCCCGGACGACGTCGCGCTGACCCCGCGGGAGCTGGAGGTGCTGCGCCTGATCGCCGACGGCCGGTCCAACGGCGAGATCGCGGCGACCCTGGTGATCAGCCACGAGACCGTGAAGACGTACGTGTCGCGCATCCTGACCAAGCTCGGCCTGCGCGACCGCGTGCAGGCGGTGGTCTACGCCTACCGCAGAGGCCTGGTGACCTGAGGGCCGGCGGCCGGCTGCTGCTCGGTCGCCCACAACGCCAGCAGGCGCAGGTTGTCGTGCGAGGCGCTGCCCGGATCGGTGGTGTAGATGAACAGCGTCTGCTCATCGTCACCGGGCAACGCCAGCGCCTCGTACCGGATGGTGATCGGTCCGACGGCGGGGTGCACCATGTGTTTGCTGCCGTGGGTGCGTTCGTGCACCTGGTGCCCGTTCCACCACGTACGGAAATCCGCGCTCTTGATGGTCAGCTCCCCGACCAGCTCGCTGAGCAGCGGGTCGTCGGGGAACCGCCCGGCGTAGAGCCGCAGGGTGCCGACCACCTCGGCCGCCACGGCCGGCCAGTCGCTGAAGGCCTCCCGCGCGGCCGGGTCGAGGAACACCCACCGGGTGTAGTTGCGGTGCCGCGGCGGCAGCCGGGTCCAGTCGGTGAGCAGCGCCCGGGCCAGCGTGTTCGACGCCAGGACGTCCGTGCGGCGGCCGATGATGAAGGCCGGGTGCTCGGTCATGGAGGCGATCAGCTGCTGCAGGGCGGGCCGCACCCGCTGCACCGGTACGGGCTGAGCACGCCGACGGGCCGGACGGGCCAGATCAGCCAGGTGGGCCCGGGCGGCGGCGTCGAGCAGGAAAACCCGCGCCAGGGCGTCGAGGACCCCTTCCGACGGACTGGTGTGCCGGCCCTGTTCCAGCCGCGTGTAGTAGTCGACGCTCACCCCGGCGAGCTGGGCCACCTCCTCGCGGCGCAGACCCCGTACCCGTCGAGCGGACTGACCGGCCTGGCCGGTGAGTCCCACGGCCTCCGGCGTCGTGTCCGTCCGGCACTTCCGCAGGAAGTCACCCAGCTCCGCGCGTCCCACCATGCCTCCCATGATTGCCGTTGGCGGGCGCGCCGCCCAGGGGCTGGGTGGGCATGGCGTGCCCAGGCAGGGCTGGACCCGGCTGACCGTGTCCGGACCCCGGTCCGCGAACGCAGCATGGGATCCGTTCCACGGCCGGGGGACTTCATCGAAAGGTCAGCCTGAGGAGGCTCCCATGTCCCACCCCACCACCAGCCGCGCGACCTGGTTCGTCACCGGCGCCTCCCACGGCCTCGGCCGCGAACTGGTCGGGCAGCTGCTGGAGCGCGGGGCCAACGTCGCCGCGACCACCCGCTCCCCCGAACGGCTGACCGCGGACCTGGCCGGCGCCGACCCGTCCCGGCTGCTGGTCCTGCCCGTCGACCTGGCCGACGAGAAGGAGGTCAGTGCCGCCGTGGCCGCGGCGGACGACCGCTTCGGCGGGATCGACGTCGTGGTCAACAACGCCGGCTACGGCCTGCTCGGCGCCGTCGAGGAGGTCACCGACGCCGAGGCCCGGGAGCTGTTCGACGTGCAGCTGTTCGGGGCGTGGAACGTGCTGCGGGCCGTCCTGCCCGGCATGCGCGCACGCCGCAGCGGCCACATCATCAACATCTCGTCGATCCTCGGACTGACCGCGTTCCCCGGCTGGGGCCTGTACTGCGCGGCCAAGTACGCCCTGGAAGGCCTGACCGGCTCACTGGCGGCTGAGGTCGCGGACTTCGGCATCCGGGTGAACCTGGTCGAGCCCGGGTACATGCGCACCGACTTCCTGCGTACCGGAAGCCTGCGCCTGCCGGAACGGACCGCCGACGGCTACGACGCCGTCCGCGAGATGACCGGCACCCACCTGGCCATGCCCGGCACCCAGCTCGGCGACCCGGCCCGCGCGGCCACCGCGATCATCACCGTCGCCGAGTCGGGCACCGCGCCGCTGCACCAGATCCTCGGCTCGGACTCCTACGCCCTGGCCACGACCCGCATCGAGAGCCTGACCGCCGACATCGAGGCCGGCCGGGTGCTGGCCATCACCACCGACATCGCCTGAGGTGCCTATTCGGCGAGGCTGGGTGCGCGCCGCGACCAGCGGGACCGGGCTACCTCCTCGACGACGAAACGGGCGACGTCGCCCCGGGTGATCCTCCACCCGTGCTCAGGACAGGAGTTGTCGGTCACCCGGTACGCCCCGGTGGCCGGACGGTCCTGCAGGTACGTGGGCCGCACGAACGTCCAGTCGAGGTCGGTGGCGCGCACGAGGTCCTCCATGAGACTCATGTCGGCGTAGAGGTCCCGGCCGAGTGGCCGGACGAGATGGCGGTACCACCACGAGAAGTGGGGGTCGTCGTGTCGCACGCCGACCGAGGTGATCCCGAGATAGCGGGCGACGCCGGCTCTCTGCATCGCGGTGACAGTGGCACGGGCGCCGTCCGAGTAGAGGCCCAGGGCTCTGCGCCCGGAGGGGCCGACGGCGGACACCACCGCGTCCTGTCCACGGATCGCGTCATCCAGGCTGTCACTGTCGCGGACGTCGGCCCGAACCACCCGCAGGTTTTCGCTGCGGGTGGCCGGGAAGGTCTCCGGCGTCCGCACGGCGGCGGTGACCCGGTGCCCGGCTCGGCGGGCCTCCTCGACGCTGAGGAGTCCGGTGCGGCCGCCCCCACCGAGGACGACGATGTTCTTACTGCTGGCGTTCATGACGGACGCTCCCAGGAGATTGAACGGGGTCAGGCGGTGGCGGTGCGCGGCAGGAGGAACACCAGCGCGGCGCAGCACACACAGGAGGCGGCGACGATCAGGGCTCCGGCGACCAGGCCCGCGCCCGGGCCGCCGGCGGCGAAGAAGACGGTGCCCAGGACGGCGACGCCGAGGGCGGTGGCGATCTGCTGGGCGGCGTTGAGCGTGCCGGAGGCGCTGCCGACCTCGTCGGGGGCGGCAACGGCCAGGATGCGCTGGATCAGCGGGCCGAACAGCAGGCCCAGTCCGAGTCCGATGCCCAGCGTGGCAGCGGCCAGGGCCAACGCCGGCGCACCGGTTCCGACCGCGACGGCCAGCCCGGCGATTCCGAGGAGTTCCACCCCGAGCCCCAGGTGCAGCAGCGCGCGGCCCAGCCGGGTGGCCAGGGCCGGTGCGAGCAGGGAACTGACGGCGATCCCGGCGGCCACGGGGGCCAGCGCCAGCCCGGCGTGCAGTGCGGAGTAGTGCAGGCCCAGTTGCAGGAACAGCGAGAGGACCAGCATCAGCCCACCGATCCCGGCGAAGAAGACGACCGCCACAGCCAGACCGGCCACGAACGGGCGCTTGCGCAACAGGGCCGGGGCGACGATCGGCGAGGCACTCGTCCGCTGCCGCACCGCGACCAGCGCGAACGCGACCAGACCAGCGGCGAGCAGGGCGAAGGTCCACCAGGGCCAGCCTGCTTCCCGGCCCTGGATCAGCGGGAGGACCAAGGCCGCCGAGCCGGCCGCGACGAGCACGGCACCGACCGGGTCGAGCCGGGCCGTCCGGTCGCCGCGGTCGGCGGGCATCCAGGCCAGCGCCCCGAGTACCGCGAAGACGCCCAGCGGGACGTTGAGCAGGAAGATGAGCTGCCAGCCGAGGCCGCCCAGGTCCCAGGCGATCAGGACGCCCGCCAGGATCGGCCCGCCGATGCCGGCCAGCCCGCTGACCGGTCCGAAGAGGGAGAACGCCCGTCCCCGCTGCCGGACGTCGGTGAAGACCGCGGTCAGCACCCCGAAGCCCTGCGGGATCATCAGCGCGCCCAGGGCTCCCTGCACCACTCGTGCCGTCACGAGCATCGCCGGGGACACCGCGGCGGCACAGGCCACGGAGGCCAGCGTGAAGCCGATCGCACCGATGAGGAACAGCCGCCGGCGTCCCCACCGGTCGCCGAGCCGCCCGCCGATCACCAGCAGGACACCGAACGCCAGGGTGTAACCGGCGGTCATCCACTGCACGGTCGCCTCCCCGCCGCCGAGGGCCGCTCGCACCGTCGGCGCGGCCACGTTCATCACGGTCGCGTCCAGCAGATCCATCACCGCGGCCACCAGCACGACACTCAGCACCAACCAGCGCGTCTTCATCGTCCCCCCTCACTCTCACGAACGTCGTTCGTGACGAACAACGTTCGTGCCGAATGATGACCGTCGCGAACGCTGTTCGTCAAGTACGATGCCGGGGTGAGTACCACCACCGGGCGGACGCGTCCTGACAACCCCCGTACCCGTCCCGCCAAAGCGCCGTTGAGCCGTGAGGCGGTCGTGGAGGCGGCGCTGGCCCTGGTCGACGAGGTCGGCTACGCGGCCGTGACCATGCGACGCGTCGCGCAGGCCCTCGACACCGGACCCGCGTCCCTGTACGTCTATGTGGCCGATCGCGACGAGCTCATGGCCGGGGTCTACGACCTGGCATTGGGTCAGGTGGAACTGCCCCGCGAGGCCGACGGCGACTGGCGGGCCCGCCTCGAGCTGCTCGTCGGCCGAACCATCACCGCGCTGGGCGGCCATGACGACATCGCGCTCGTGGCGCTGACCAAAGTGCAGACCGGCCGTCACGCCCTGCGGGTGTCGGAGGAGATGCTGAGGCTGCTGCGTGCGGGCGGCCTCGGAGACGCCACCTGCGTCTGGGCGGCGGACCTGCTCGACCAGTACGTCACCTCGTCCGCCCTGGAACGCGCCGGCTGGCTGCGATCCCAGCGCGCCCTCGAGGCGTCGGCCTCCCCGGCGGACGCCACCGAGCAGGCCATGTCACACGCCGCCGGGGCCGAGCTGGACGCTGTCTTCGGCGCCCTGTCCCACGACGAATACCCGACCATCCACGCCCTGCGCGGATCGATGACGGCCGGCGGCGACAGCGAATCCCGCGCCGCCTGGAAACTGCGGGTCATCATCGACGGGCTGCTCGCCCAGCCCTGATACCCGCAGGGCATGACAGGGTCACCGATCCGTATTGGCCGCAAGCCCTCGCGGCCGGACGCTGGGAGCCGGAAGTTGACGAAAGGACTCCCAGATGAACGTCTTTCTCACCGGCGGATCCGGTTACCTCGGTCAGGCCACCATCGCTGCGGTGTCGCGCCGTGGGCACACCGTCGCGGCTCTGGCCCGCAACGAGCGCGCCGCGCAGATGGTCAGCAACGCGGGCGCCGTACCGGTGGCCGGCGGGCTCGGCGACCTCGACGCGCTGCACACCGCCGCCGGCCACTCGGACGCGGTCATCCATCTCGCGCAGGCCGACAGTGCCGAGGCCGATCTCGCCGCGACGCAGGCGATGCTGGACGGCGTCGGCTCCGGTGTCTACGTGCACACCGGCGGAACGTGGGTCTACGGCGACACCGACGGGATCGCCAACGAGAC
>NZ_JBEZGQ010000236.1:0-10104 GCF_040650095.1 Actinoplanes sp. NPDC048791
CCAGGCGCCGGGTGTCCAGCAGCAGGTCGATGCCCTGCGGCGGCGCACCCCAGTCGATTTTGGAACCGCTGCCCCGGGGCACCACCGCTAGGCCGCGCTCGGCGGCCAGGCGCATCGTGTCCATCACCGCGCGGGTCGTGGCCGGCGCCGCGACGAAGCTGGCCAGGTGGCCGGCCACCATGTCCGGTGCGACGGCCTCGCGGGCGAAGTCGGGGCCACATATGTCGATCAGCGCGCGTAGCAGCGGCTCACGCCCGGGAAGCGCGGTCACCATCAGCCCTCCCCGAAGATCGCACAGCTCGAAGATCGTCCACTCTGGCATATCGTACACATGTTCGAATGGCGAGGGGAGACGTGCGTGTGACCGCCCCGGGCACTGCCGTCCCGGTAACGTGGTTCAGCGTGACCACCGACATGCCCACGACCCCGCCCGCGGTCCGTCAGGTGCCCGCGGAGCGCACCTTCCACGGCGACACTGTCACGGATGAGTTCTCCTGGCTCGCCCAGAAGGACAACCCGGACACGATCGCCTATCTCGATGCGGAGAACGCCTGGACCAAGGCGGCCACGGCACACCTCACCGAGCTCCAGGACACGATCTTCAACGAGATCAAGGGCCGCACCCAGGAGACGGACCTGTCGGTGCCGAGCCGCAAGGGCGGCTACTGGTACTACACCCGCACGGTCGAGGGCCAGCAGTACGGCATCCATTGCCGCGTCGCCGCCGCGCCCGGTGACATCGACCCGCCCGCCACCGGTGCCGGCGCCCCGCTGCCGGGCGAGGAGGTGCTGCTCGACGGCAACGAGCTAGCCGCGGGCAAGCAGTTCTTCGCGCTCGGCACCTTCGACGTCAGCCCGGCCGGTGACCGCCTGGCCTACTCCGTCGACTTCGACGGCGACGAGCGCTTCCTGCTCAAGGTCAAGGATCTGCGCACCGGCGAGGTGCTCGGTGACGAGGTGCCCGACACCTTCTACGGCACCGCCTGGTCGGCCGATGGGTCCACGCTGTTCTACATCACCGTCGACGACGCCTGGCGGCCCAGCAAGGTGTGGCGGCACATCGTCGGGCAGGCCGCCGCGGACGACGTGGTCGTCTTCGAGGAGGCCGACGAGCGCTTCTGGGTCGGCGTGGAGCTCACCCGCAGCGAGAAGTTCATCGTCATCGACTCCAACAGCAAGATCACCAGCGAGATCCGGGTCATCGACGCGGCCCGCCCGACCGCCGAGCCCGCCGTCATCCGCGAGCGGGTCCAGGGCGTCGAGTATTCCGTCGAGCACCACGGACACCGCTTCCTGATCCTGCACAACGAGAACGCCGAGGACTTCGCGCTGGCGTACACGTCGGTGGACAACCCGGGCGACTGGGTCGAGCTGATCGCGCACCAGCCCGGCACCCGGCTGGAGTCGGTCGACGCGTTCCAGCGGCACCTGGTCGTCTCGCAGCGCCGCGACGGGCTGACCGGCCTGCGGGTGCTGGCCGACGGCAGCACCGACAGCTACGACATGGAGTTCCCGGAGCCGATCTACAGCGTCGGGCTCGCCGGCAACCCCGAGTACGACACGAACATCGTGCGGATCAGCTACACCTCGATGGTCACGCCGGAGTCGGTCTACGACGTCGACCTGATCACCCGGGCGATGGTGCTGCGCAAGCAGAAGCCGGTGCTGGGCGGCTACGACCCGGCGGACTACGAGCAGTTCCGCGAGTGGGCGGTCGCCGACGACGGCACCAAGGTGCCGATCTCCGTCGTCGCCCGCAAGGGCACGCCGCGCAACGGCACCGCGCCGCTGCTGCTGTACGGCTACGGCTCGTACGAGCTGAGCATGGACCCGTACTTCTCCATCCCCCGCCTGTCGCTGCTGGACCGCGGCGTCGTCTACGCCATCGCGCACATCCGCGGCGGCGGTGAGA
Source organism: Actinoplanes sp. NPDC048791 (assembly GCF_040650095.1). NCBI lineage: Bacteria > Bacillati > Actinomycetota > Actinomycetes > Micromonosporales > Micromonosporaceae > Actinoplanes > Actinoplanes sp. NPDC048791. The sequence continues at coordinate 1,913 of NZ_JBEZGQ010000236.1, forward strand.
TGGGCCGGCGCTGGTACGAAGAGGGCAAGATGCTGGCCAAGAAGAACACGTTCACCGACTTCGTGGCGTGCGCGCGGGCGCTCGTGGCGTCGTCGTGGACCACGCCGGAGCGGCTCGTGGCGCGCGGCGGTTCGGCCGGTGGCCTGCTGATGGGCGCGGTGGCCAACATCGCGCCGGAGGCCTTCGCGGGCATCGTCGCCCAGGTGCCCTTCGTGGACCCGCTGACGTCCATCCTGGACCCGTCGCTGCCGCTGACGGTGACGGAGTGGGAGGAGTGGGGCAACCCGCTCGAGGACGCCGACGTGTACGCGTACATGAAGTCCTACAGCCCGTACGAGAACGTCGGGAAGCTGGCGTACCCGAAGATCCTGGCCGTGACCAGCCTGAACGACACCCGGGTGCTCTATCACGAGCCGGCCAAGTGGATCGCGCGGCTGCGGTCGGTGGCGCCCGACGGCTCGTACCTGCTGAAGACCGAGATGGGCGCCGGGCACGCCGGGCCCAGCGGCCGTTACGACTCGTGGAAGGAAGAGGCGTTCGTGAACGCCTGGACCCTCGACACCCTGGGCCTGGCCTGAGCGACTGCGGGGGCCCGGCCGCGTCGGCCGGGCTCGCGCCGCGTCAGGATCCGGCGGTACGGCGCAGCGCGACGACCGCGATGTCGTCGGCCTGTTCTCCCGCCCCGGCCAGGCTCACCAGGAGCCGCTGGCAGAAGGCGTCCAGGCTCGGCTCCACCCGGGCGGCGCAGCCGGCCAGGGCGTTCAGCCCCACGTCGATGTCGGCGTCCCGGCGTTCGATCAGGCCGTCGGTGTAGAGCACCAGCGTGCCGCCGGGCGGCAGGACGAACTCCAGGTCGGCCGGCCGGGGCGCGTTGATGCCCAGCAGCGGGCCGCGTGGCTCGAGGAAGTGGGCTTCGCCGGCCACGTGCAGCAGCGGGGGCAGGTGGCCGGCGCTGGCCAGGCGAACCCGGCCGGTGTCCGGCTCGAGGGTGAGCAGGCACAGCGTCGCCGACTCGGCCGGCAGCACGGTACGCATGAAGCGGTTGACCAGCTCCAGCACCGCGCCCGGCGGATGCCCCTCCACCGCGTACGCGCGGACGGCGTGGCGCACCTCGGCCATCACCGTCGCCGCGTGCAGCGAGTGTCCGGCGACGTCACCGATCGCCACCAGCAGCCGGCCGTCCAGCATGGTCAGTTCGTAGAAGTCGCCGCCGACCTCGGTCTGCGCGCCGGCCGGCTCGTAGCGGACCGCCAGCTCCAGCCCGGGCACGTCCGGCAGCCGGGACTGGAGCAGGCTGCGTTGCAGGGTGACGGCGATCCGGTGCTCCTCGTCGTACGAGCGCTGCGCCTCCACCGCGGCCGCCACCGCCTGCGCGAGCTGGCGCAGCACCGGGAAGCCCGGGCTCTGCGTGCTCGACGGGACGGCCACGTAGACGGGCATCCGGTCGTTGCGCAGCCGGGCCGCCGCCACCGCGACCGACTCACCCTCCGGCCACGGGCCGGCGCCGCTCCAGGCGGCGGTGTCGTCGGTGCGCAGGGTGGACCCGACGGCGATCTCGTGGTCCTCGCCCGACCCCGGCTGCACCGTCGCGGGGGCACCGTTCGCCACCGCGGCCACGCCGTCGCCGTCGGACGTCTCGGCCACAACCACGACCGGTCCACCGAAGATCTCGTGGGCCCCGTCGGCCGCCGCCTGCAGCAGGCCGGGCAGCGTCGAGGCCGAGTTGATGGCCAGCGTCGTCTCGGCCAGCCGGACCATCCGGGCGGCCAGCGTCTCGGCGCGCTGCCGGGCCCGGTAGTAGCGCAGGACGGCCTGGGCCGTGGCGATGAGCTCGTCCGGCTCGATCGGCTCGACCAGGTACGCGTCCGCGCCCCGGTTCAGCCCCTGGGTGCGGTCCACCACGTCGACCGCGTGCGCCGATACGTGGATGACCGGCAGGACGCCGTACTCGGGATCGGTCTTGATCCGCTCGCAGACCTCGAAGCCGTTCATGTCGGGCAGCTTGACGTCGAGCACGACCAGGTCGATGTCGGCCTCGGTGAGCCGGAGCAGGGCCTCGCCGCCCGTCTCGGCCTCGACCACCGAGAACCCGGCCCGCGACAGCCAGCTCACCAGCAGGTAGCGCTTGGTCGCGCTGTCGTCGACGACCAGCACGGTCGCCGGGGTCATGGCGACACCGGCAGGGAGACGGTGAACGTGCTGCCCTGGCCCGGCTCCGAGCTCACCCGCAGCGCGCCGCCCAGGATGCCGACCAGCCGGCGGGCGTACGGCAGGCCCAGCCCGGTGCCCTTGCCGCTCAGCGCGTGGCTGCCGGGCACCTGGTAGAACTCCTCGAAGATGCGTTCCTGCAGCTCGGGCGGGATGCCGGTGCCGGTGTCGGCCACGGTGAGCTCGATCTCGTCGCCGACCCGGGTGGCGGCCAGCCGCACCGAGCCCTCGGCGGTGAACTTGATCGCGTTGGTGAGCAGGTTGCGCAGCACCTGGGCGAGCAGCACCTCGTCGGAGCGCATCCGGGTGACGGCGGGCTCCTCCACCACGAAGTCGACCTCGGGCCGGGTGGCCAGCGGGCGCAGCGTGCCCCGGAGCTGGCCGAAGACCGCCTTGAGGTCGACGTCGCTCCAGTTCGGCTCGATCCGGCCGGCCTCCGCCTTGGCCAGGTCCAGCAGGTCGTTGACCAGCGACAGCAGGTCGGCGGCGGAACCCCGGATGAGCTCCACCTGGCGTTCCTGCTCGGAGGTGAGCGGGTCGGAGGCGTCGTCGCTGAGCAGCCGGCCCAGGCCGATGATCGCGGTCACCGGCGCCCGCAGCTCGTGGCTGACGTTGGCCAGGAAACGGCTCTTCGCCTCGCTCGCCGCGCGCAACTGCACGGACTTCTCGTCCAGCTCGTTGTAGAGCGCGACGACGCCGCGGTTGGTCTCCTCCAGCTCGTCGGAGAGCTGGTGGTAGAGCGCCATCACGCCCCGGTTGGTCTCCTCCAGTTCGGCGTTCAGCCGGGCCAGGTCGTCGCGTTGCGCGCGTACCTCGTCCAGCGTCGCGATGAGCTGCTGGTTCTGCACCGCGAGCTCGTCCAACGGCGTTCCCGGCACGTGGCCGGCGAGTTCGGCACGAATGTCATCCATACGGTCGGGACTCAGGACCGGCGCGTTCGGCGGGAGTCGACGAGACATCCGCACGACCGTTCCGATCTCCCCATCCCTTACCTCCATCGAATCCACCAGGCGTCCGACCTGGGCCAGCTGGGCGGCGAGCCGGTCCGCGTCCCCGTGCGCGGCGTGTTCCAGCTTCACCGTCAGTGCAGGTACCCCGTCCGAGCCGGCTGCGAACACCACCTCGGTCTCGCGGCCGGTGGCGACCAGCAGCCGGCCCACCTCGCTGAGGGCGGTGGCCAGCCGGATCTGGTCCCGGGGCTCCAGGCCGACCAGCCGGCCCACCTCGCGGCCCAGCTGCCGGACCGCGAACACATCCTGCTCCACCCGGAGCCGCGTGCGCACCAGGGGATCAGGGCTGGTCATGACCCACGCGCCACGAGAACGCCGGCGTCGTCGCGCCGGGTGCCGGCGTCCCGCAGCACCGTCGCCGCGATGACCTGCGGTGAGTGCGAGAGCAGACCCGGGTAGTCGGCGGCCTTCCAGCGGTCGACCACGCCGTCGGAGTGCATCAGCACGATGCCGCCGGCGGGCAGCGGGTAGTCGTACTCGCGGATCTGCCGGCGCTGGTGCCCGGCGATGCCGGGCAGCGAGACCATGCCGCGCCGGCTGCCGTCCGGGTTGAGCACCGTGCCGGCGATGTTGCCCAGGCCGGCGTAGCGGACCAGGCCGGCTTCCGGGTCGAGCTCCGCGACGGCGAGCGCGGCGCCCCGGGTGTGGCTGAGTTTGCGGTGCAGCGCCTCCACGACTGTGGCCGGTGGCGCGGCGGCTGCGTCGACGAAGACCCGGACCGCCTCCTGAGTGGCCGCGTGGGCGAGCCGGCCGTGCCCGAGCCCGTCGCAGACCAGCACCTGCCGGCGACCGTCGGCCTCGCGCACGGCGAAACCGTCGCCGCTGACCGGCACGCCGGCCACCGCGCGGGTCAGTACGGCCGCCCAGGGCTGCGGCGGGGTCTCACCGGACCACACCTGCAGGGCCATGACCGTGCCCCGGCCCGGCACCGAGTGCAGGTCGGACCAGCTCGACTGGCGCACGATGGCACCGAGACCGATGCCCAGGGTGCCGGCCGTGGAGTGCCCGTCGCCGATGGCGCGGGTGATGTCGGCCATGCCGGGACCCCGGTCCAGCGCCAGGATCTCGACCCCGGCCCGCCCCGGTACGCGCACCGCGCGCAGCAGCAGGGTCCCCTCGTCGGCGTGCTTGACCAGGTTGCTGGCGGTCTCGGTGGCGACGATGGCGAGGTCGGCGATGCGGGCCGGGGGCATGCCCAGCTCGGTGGCGAGCCGCTCGGCGGCCCGGCGGACGGCGGCGGCCGTACCGGCGGCTTCCACCCGGAACCAGACTCCCGCGTCGAGGAGCCCCTCGGGTAGTGACGCCACCGCGCCTCCGCTCATCGGCACCACTTGATCACGCTGATCGTCGTACCTTGACCGACTGCGGTGTCGATGTCGAACTCGTCGACCAGCCGTCGCGCCCCGCTCAGACCCAGGCCCAGGCCACCGCCGGTGGTGTAGCCATCGGTCAGGGCCAGATCCAGGTCGGGTATGCCCGGTCCGTGATCGCTGAAAACGATCCGGATCCCGCTGCGGCGGCCGTTGTCGACCCGGCCGGCCACGACGGTGCCACCGCCACCGTAGACCAGGGTGTTGCGGGCCAGCTCGCTGGCCGCCGTGACCAGTTTGGTCTGATCGACCAGGGACAGCTTGACCGAGACGGCGAGAGTGCGGACCAGCTGACGGACCCGGACGACATCCTGGTCGGAGCGAATGGCCAGCGTCTCCTTCGCGACGATGTCGTCCCCGGCCGTCACGACGCGGCTACGACGGCCTCGTCGGCGTCGTCCTCGTCGGCGTCGTCGTCGAACTCGAACTCGGCGTCCCGTTCGCGGGCGAGCAGCTCCATGCCGAGCTCGACGTTCAGCGCGGTGCGGATGCCCGGCAGCGACAGACCCAGCTCGACGAGGGTGATGGCCACCGCGGGCCGCATGCCGACGACGACCGTCTCGGCGTCCAGCACCCGCGAGATCGAGGCGATGGTGGCCAGCGTGCGGCCGACGAAGGAGTCGACGATGTCCAGGGCACTGATGTCGATGATCACGCCGTGGCAGCCGGTTGCCACGATCCGGTCGGCCAGATCCTCCTGCAGCTGCAGGGCGGTCTGGTCCTCCATGTCGATCTGGATGGACACCAGCAGGATGTCGCCGATCTTGAGGACCGGTACGCGTTCCACGGGCTCAGCTCTCCCGGCGTCCGGCACCGCGCCGACCGGCGTTGACGTCCGTCTTGCGCAGCACGTGGCGCAGGGCGTCGGCCAGGCTCGCCTTGGTGGCGATGTCACCGAACTCGATGCCCAGCGCCACGATGGTCTGGGCGATCTGGGGCCGGATGCCGGAGATGATGCAGTCGGCACCCATCAGCCGGGCGGCCACCACGGTCTTGAGGATGTGCTGGGCGACCTGGGTGTCCACGGCCGGGACGCCGGTGATGTCGATGATCGCGTACGGCGACCCGGTGTCGACCAGGGTCTGCAGCAGGCGTTCCATCACCACCTGGGCGCGGGCGGAGTCGAGGGTGCCGACCAGCGGGACGGCGACGACGCCCTCCCACAGCTTCACCACCGGGGTGGAGAGCTCCAGCAGTTGCTCGGCCTGGTCGGAGATGAGCTCCTCGCGCGCGCGGACATAACTGTCGAAGGTGAACAGCCCGGCCCGGTCGATGAACGCCGAGAAGGCGACATAGTCACGCAACGTAGCCGCATCGATGTCGCCGCCCTGGCCGAGGACGGTCAGCATGGCCTCCTTGAGGGCGAAGATGCTGACCGCCGTCTCGGTGGCGCTGAAGCCCTGCCGGGCGCGGGTGTTGGACAGCTCGCTGAGCAGCGCGCGCAGCTCGCCCGCGGCGTCGGCCTGGAGGTCGTCGGCCCCGCCGGACAGCGCCGACTGGAAGCCTTTCTGCAGCTCCGCGATCTGCCGGTGGAGCTCGGCGTGGCTGAGCCGGCCCCGCAGCAGGGTCGCCACCGCATCGGTCCAGGCGGTGGTCAACGCGTCGCCGTTGCTCTCCAGCAGTCCGGCGAAGCGTCCTACTTCCTCGGTGCTCAGCGCCACCGCCGCCTCCCTGATAGTCATCATTCCTGGGAGCGGCTCCGCGGATCGCGGGCAGTCGTCACCGAGGGACGGCCGGACTTTACCACCGCGTCTTCGGTTACTTGCTGTAGGCCAATTAAAATCTCGGCACCAACTCGGTCCCCGTTCTGCGCACCTGTCCCGCCGTGGAGTAGCGTTCGGGACATAACTGGAGGTCCTGAATGTCCTTGACGGTACAAACGGAACAGCGCGGCGAAATGGTCGTCGTGTCGGTCGCCGGTGAACTCGACATGGCCACCGCGCCGCAGCTCCAGGACCAGATCAGCGACCTGCTGGAGAAGGGGCGCACCCGTCTGGTCTTCGACCTCGCGGAGGTGTCGTTCTGCGACTCCACCGGGCTGTCGGTCTTCGTACGCGCGAAGAACAGCACCGACGACGCCGGCGGGGTCGTGCGCCTGGCCGCCCCGCAGCGCGGGGTGCTGCGCATCCTCGAGGTCAGCGGCCTGGTCGAGGTGCTGCACACCTACCCGACCGTGGACGAGGCCGTGACGGCCGAGGAGCCCGCGCTCGACTGAGCCGATCAGTCTGGTTTGTCGCCCACCGGCCATGGGAAACTGCTGCCCGGCGAACCCTCGCCTCACGTGCAGGAGTGACTCTTGTCCATGCTCAAAGGCTTCAAAGACTTCATCATGCGGGGCAACGTCGTTGACCTCGCCGTCGGCATCGTCATCGGCGCCGCGTTCACCGCGGTCGTCACGGCCTTCACCAACGCCTTCCTCAAGCCGCTGATCCAGCTCCTCGGCGGCGGGACCGGCGCCTCGGCCGGCACCTGGGAAGTCGATGGCGTGAAGTTCGACTACGCCAGCTTCATCAACGCGGTCATCACGTTCCTGCTGACCGCGGCGGTGCTCTACTTCCTCGTCGTCTACCCGCTCAACAGGCTGGCCGAGCGCCGCAAGCGGGGCGAGGAGCCGCCGCCGGAGGCCCCGAGCGAAGAGGTCAAGCTGCTCACCGAGATCCGTGACGCGCTGGTCCGCCAGCAGGTCGCGCCGGGTGCGGTCAACGACATCCTGGGCCGGCACCAGCAGCAGGACCCGCCGCAGCGCTGATTCCGCGAAAAGATCAACCCACCCGGCACTGTTCGAACAGATGTTCGATACAGTGCCGGGATGGAACAGCGTAAGCACTGGTGGAACGGCAGATGGGGCCGCATCGCCCGCAAGGACGTCTACCTGCGGACGAGCGGCGACCAGTGGTACGTCGAGCAGCGCGCCGGTGGCTCGGACGGCGTCTCGCACTTTTTCGAGTACGACAGCGAGGACGCCGCGCTGGACATGGTGCGCGCGCTGCTGGTCGGCCCGGACGAGTGGCGTGAGCTGTCGGTCCGCCCGCCCGCTCGCTAGGCCGCGCGGCGTCGTTCCGCCTCCCGGCCCGGCACCGGCGCGGCCGCGGTGAGCGGTCCCCGCGGCACCAGGCGCAGCTTCGGCAGGGCCGGTTCGGGCGCCGGCTCCTCCTCGACGAAGTGCCAGCCGTTGCCACCGCCCACCCGGTCACCGGGAGGCCGGGCCGAGTCGCCGGTGACCCGGGACAGCGCCACCACGATCAGGTAGCCGAGGAGCACGAAGCCGTGGCTGACCAGCCGCGTCGTGTCGACCCGGGCCGCCGACAGGTCGTTGACCGAGAGCAGCAGCAGCATCCCGACGAAGGCGGTCAGCATCGGCACCAGGCCGGTGGACCGGCTGCGGCGCAGCGCGATGAAGAGGAAGCCCGCCCCGACGGCCACGTTCCAGGCCGCCGACTCGTGCCACAGGTGCCCGGGCGTCGCGTCCAGCCCGGTGTGCACGTGGGCGCTGCTGGCCCCGCCCCCGACCTGGGCCAGCCCGAGGATGAGCTGCACGGCGCCGACCGCGGCGAGGGCCACGAAGAGCGGCCCGGAGCTGAGCCGCCGGCGCCGGCGGGCCGGC
>NZ_JBEZGQ010000237.1:0-10081 GCF_040650095.1 Actinoplanes sp. NPDC048791
CCGCGCCGTCGGTCGTGGCGGGCCCGGCCGCGGAGACCGCGACCTTGGCGGTACGGCGCAGCAGTACGACTGCGAGTGAATCCATGGTCCGACCCTCCCCCGGGACATGCGGAAGCGGTGGGCGGAGAGTCGCGGCGCTAGATTGCGATTAAGAGTCGTGGAGAAGGAAGCACCGCGGGGAGCCGCCCACCGCTGTGCCTGATCATAGGGAGCCGGAGCTCGCGGCTCATCTCATTAACGGGACGCCTGCTCGGCCAGCGGCAGGCTGACCAGGAACTTGGTGTCACCGGGCTGCGACTTCAGGACGATGTCGCCGCCGTGCCCGTTGACCACGATCCGGTACGAGATGTCCAGGCCCAGCCCGGTGCCCTCGCCGACCGCCTTCGTGGTGAAGAACGGCTCGAAGACCCGCTTGCGCAGTTCCTCGGGCACGCCTGGCCCGGTGTCGCCGATCGACACGACGACGTGGTCGTCCTCGCGGTACGTGCGGATCGTCAGCGTGCCGGCGCCGTGCATGGCCTGCACCGCGTTGTCGATGATGTTGGTCCAGACCTGGTTGAGCTCGGCCGGGTGTGCGGGCACCTGGGGCAGGCTGCGGTCGTAGTCCTTGACCACCTTGACGCCGTCGCCGATCTTGTGGCCGAGCATGACCAGGGTGCTGTCCAGTCCGGTGTGCACGTCGATCCACTGGTGCGCGGCCCGGTCCAGCTGGGAGTACTGCTTGGCCGAGGCCACCAGGGAGGAGACCCGGCCGGTGGCGTCCTCGATGTCGCTCATCAGCTGCTCGGTCTCCAGCGCGTACCCGATCCAGTGGATCGCCTGGTCGAGCAGGCCCGGCTCGACGACCTTGGCCTTGATCAGCTCGAGGCACTCGATGTCGAGGCCGCCCTGGGCGAAGACGGGCGCCAGGTCCCAGCCGCCGGTGACGCTGTGCTCCTCCATCCAGTCGCCCAGCTCGTCCTCACGGTCGGCGGCCTGCATGGCGGTCAGCGTGGGGGCCTTGGCGGCCCGCTCGATGACGTCCTCCTGGAGCTCCACCAGCGCGTCCAGCCGCTCCGGGGCGACCTTGCCGGCAGCCAGCATGCCCAGCTTGTGCCGCATGCCGGCGACCCGCTGACGCAGCGCGCCGGTGGCCCGGGACGCCGCCGCGGCGGGATTGTTGAGTTCGTGCATCAGGCCCGCGGACAGCGCGCCGAGGGCGACCAGCCGCTGCCGTTCGGAGATCGCCGCCTGGGTGCTGCGCATACCGAGGGTGAGGCCTTCGAGCAGGTGGATCGCCATCGGGAACCATTCGCGCATCATCCAGCCGAAGTCCTCGGCGGTGAGCACGAAGAAGTCGGAGTCGTCGAGCGCCCGCATGGAGGCCATGTACTTGCGCTCGAGACCTTCGTCACGGATGTACGCCTGGGTGGCCCCCATGTACACGCCGCGCTGCTCCGTACGGATGGTCTGCACGTCGTCCTGCCCGACCCGGCGGGTCAGCGCGACCGTGCCGCTGAGCAGGACGAAGAAGTGACCAGCGGGCGCGCCTTCCTCGATCACCAGGTCCCCGGCCGCGACGTGCTGGGTGCAGCCGTGGTCGGCGATCCAGGTGAGCTGCTCGTCGGTCAGCTTCTCGAACAGGAACAGGGTCCTGAGCTCGGCAGGGGTCAGCTTGCCGGGTTCACAGGGCTCGAGTTCGATCTCCTCGACCGCGTCGATGTCGGACATCTACTGTGCCTCCAGGTAACGATGGACCAGCGTGACGGCCATCGCGCCCTCGCCGACCGCCGAGGCCACCCGTTTCACCGAGTTGGCCCGGACGTCGCCGGCGGCGAAGATGCCGGGAACACTGCACTCCAGGTAGAACGGATCCCGGTCCCGATCCCATCCCGCCGGACGGGTGCCATTTGTGAGCAGATCCGGGCCCGTGTAGACGAAGCCCTTCTCGTCGCGGGCGACGGCGCCGCCGAGCCAGTCCGTGCGCGGCTCGGCGCCGATGAAGACGAACAGGTAGCCGCACTCGACGCTGGTCACCGTGTTGTTCTTGCTGTCACAGATGGTGATCGCCTGCAGGTGCCCGTTGCCCTGGGCGCCGACCACCTCGCACCGGGTCCGCACGTGCACGTTGTCGATCTTGTTGAGTTGCTGGATCAGGTAGTACGACATCGACGCCTCGAGGGAGTCGCCGCGCACGAGCAGGGTGACGCTGCGGGCGTACCGGGCGAAGAAGAGTGCCGCCTGACCGGCGGAATTCGCCCCGCCGATGATGTAGACGTCGCTGCCCGCGCAGGACGGCCCCTCGGTCGCGGCGGAGCCGTAGTAGACACCGGAGCCGGTCAGCTCGGCGACGCCCTCGGCGGCCAGCGGCCGGTAGGCGACGCCCGTGGCCAGCACGATCGAGTGCGCGGAGATCTCCCCACCGTCGGCGAAGTGCAGCGTGCGGGCCGATCCGTCGGTGCGCAGCCCGACCACCTCGCGGGTGTTGAGCACCTCGGCCTCGAACTTGCCGGCCTGCCGGCGGGCCCGGTCGGTGAGCTGCGCGCCGGAGATGCCGTCGGGGAAACCGAGGTAGTTCTCGATGCGGGAGCTCTGCCCCGCCTGCCCGCCGACCGCCTGCCGCTCCACCAGCAGCGTCTTGAGCCCCTCGGAGGCGCCGTAGACGGCCGCGCCGAGCCCGGCCGGCCCGCCGCCCACGATGATCAGGTCGTAGAAGTCACGCTCCGGCGCCGTCGAGAGCCCGACCGCCTCGGCCACCTCCGAGTTGCTCGGCTGCGCCATCGCCCGGCCGTCCGCGGTCACCACCAGCGGGATCGACTCGGGGCCCACCCCGGCGGCCTCCAGCAGGCGGCGGCCCTCCGGGTCGTCAGCGGCGAGCCACTTGTACGGCACCAGGTTGCGCGCCAGAAAGTCCCGGACCTGGTACGACGGCTCGCTCCACCGGTGCCCGACCACCCGGATGTCCTCGACCTCGCGGTCGCCGGTGGCCTGCCAGGCGTCCAGCAGCGCGTCGAGGACCGGGTAGAGCTTCTCCTCCGGCGGGTCCCAGGGCTTGAGCAGGTAGTGGTCGACGTCGACCACGTTGATCGCCTGGATCGCGGCGTCGGTGTCCGCGTACGCGGTCAGCAGGGCGCGCCGCGCGTTCGGGAACAGGTCCATCGCCTGCTCGAGGAACTCGATGCCGTTCATCTGCGGCATCCGGTAGTCGGCCAGGATGACGGCCACCCGGCCGCCGCGGAGCTTGATCTCCTTGAGGGCCTCGAGGGCCTCGGCGGCGGAGGCGGCGCGGATGATCCGGTACGCCTCGCCGTAGCGGCGGCGCAGGTCCCGGGCGATCGCCCGGGACACCGAGGCATCGTCGTCGACGGTCAGGATGGCGGGGTGGCCCATGCGTCAGTCCTCAGGGATGCGTGAACGAGGGGGCGTCCGCGACCTCGAAGGCCACGTTGTCCTGGTAGCACCACCACCAGTTCTCACCCGGCTCGTACGACTGCACGATCGGTTCACCGGTGGCGTGGAAGTGGGCGGTGGCGTGCTTGCCGGGCGACGAGTCGCAGCAGCCGACGTGCCCGCAGGTCATGCAGACCCGCAGGTGGACCCAGCGGCCACCCTCGGCGAGGCACTCCACGCAGCCGTCGCCGGACGGCTTGACGTCCTGGACCTGGTCGAGGTGGGTACAGACGGGCTTGGTCATCCGGGGTTTCCTCTCGCGGCGAGCAGATCGTTGTACTCGGGGTGCCGTTCCACGTAACCGGCGACGTAGGGACAGGTCACCACGACCGGCGTGGACCGGCCACGGGCGTCCTCCAGCGCGGCCGAGGCCAGCCGGCCGGCCAGCCCACGGCCCTCGAAGGCCTGGTCGATCTCGGTGTGGGCGAGCTCGACCTGCCCGCTGTGACGGCGGTAGTGCAGGACCCCGGCCAGCTCGCCGCCGAGCAGGATCTCGTAGCGGGACTGCTCGAAGCTGTCCACGACGGTCGCGTCGGTGGCGTCACCGGAGCCGACCTGGGCGCTGCCCTCGACCCGCAGCTTGCGCCGGGCCCGCTCGTAGAACGAGGTCTGGCCGAAGCGGATGACCTGGGCGGCGCCGGGCACCGGGATGATGGCGAGCTGCTGGCCGGCCTCGGCGTAGCCCTGGATGATGCCGTCGACCTCGATGGCCAGCCGGCCGCTGGTCGCCAGCACGTCGAGCTGGAGCTGCTCGTCCGGGGAGAGCACCAGCGAGCGGTTGAACGAGGAGTGCGCGGCGGCCGCGGAGACCAGCAGACCCTCGACGTTGGGCGAGACGATCGGGCCACCCGCCGAGAAGCTGTACGCGGTCGAGCCGGTCGGTGTGGCGACGATCACGGCGTCGGCCGCGTACCGGACGAAGTTGCTGCCCTCGACGTTGATGCCGACGTGGGCCAGGCCGTAGCCGGGCACCCGGACCAGCGCGATGTCGTTGAAGGCGGAGACTTCCTCGCCGTCGGGCAGCACCGTCCGCACGGCCGTCCGGGACTCGATGGTGAACCGGTGCTCGTCGATCGAGGACAGGGCGCCCGGCAGGTCCGGCAGATCGACCTCGGCGAGGAAGCCCAGCCGGCCCACGTTGACCCCGAGGACGGGCGTCTTGCGCCCCTCGACCAGGCGCATCGTGCGCAGCATGGTGCCGTCGCCACCCAGGCTGACCAGCAGTCCGGCGCGCTCGACCATCTCCTCGGCGTCGACCGCGACGGCGTCGCAGTCGATCCGGTTGATCTCGTCGTGCAGGCCGAGCACGGTGACGTCCCGCGACGTGGCCCAGCTGACGATGGCGTCGATGGCGGCACCGCAGTCCCGCCGCGGGTGCAGGACGAGCCCGACCACCTTGATCATGCCCACGACTTGTACCCCACGATCATCCAGCAACCCCCGGTCGCACGCGTGTCAGCGTTCAGCCTTGCACGTCCGACCGGGAAACCGCGAGGACCGTCAGCTGGTGAGTGCCACAGCCACCGGGGTGAGCACGCTCGTGCGGTCGCGCTGGCCGTCCTCGCCGGAGACCAGGGGGGCCGACTCGTAGGTGGTGAGGGTGCGCAGCAGCCCGGGCGGCGCGTAGCCCCGGCCGGGGTCGCCGAGCAGCACGGTCGCGCCCCGCTGCATCGCGCGGCCGATGAAGGGCAGCATCTTGGCGGCGACCTCGGCGGTGTAGAGGCAGTCCCCGGCCAGGATCACCTCGAAGTCGTCACCGTCACCGTCGGTCAGGTCGTCGGCCACGGTGGCGAGCTGCACGCCGTTGGCGTTGGCGTTGGCCTGGATCGCGGCGATGGCGTAGCCGTCCGTGTCGTTGGCGGTCACCTCGGCGGCACCGGCGAGCGCGGCGGCGATGGCGACCAGGCCGGAGCCGGACGCGAGGTCGAGGACGCGGCGGCCGGCGACGACCTCCGGGTTGTCCAGGACGTACCGGGCCAGGGCCTGACCGCCCGGCCACGGGGTGGCCCAGTACGGCGCGGGCAGCGGGCCACCGTCCTCGGCCTCGAGCCGGGCCCAGAGCAGTACGGAGTCCTCGGCGAGGAAGAGGTGGACCTCCGGGACCATCGGCACAGGGCCCATCTTCAGGGCGTCCTGCTGCACCGTGCGCGGCGGGAATGAGGCGTTACGCAGCAGTCGTCGCTGCAGGGCGCTGTGGGTCGCGGCCGCGTACGGGGCTCCGGAGTACGTCTTCACAGAACTCGTTTCATAGCAGGAGTCGAGCCGGGGGGAAAACGACCGAGGGCCGTGCCTTCCGCTGCGATGCGGAAGGTACGGCCCTCGCCGACGTTCGTCAGATGGGACGGATGTTCGCCGCCTGCAGGCCCTTCTGGCCCTGCTCGATGTCGAACTCGACCCGCTGGTTCTCCTCGAGGGTGCGGTACCCGTCAGAGGCGATGGCGGAGAAGTGGGCGAACACGTCCGGCGCACCGCCGTCCTGGGTGATGAAGCCGAAGCCCTTGTCCGCGTTGAACCACTTCACTGTGCCGACAGCCATGCTGAACCCTTTCGAAACCACAGGGAGCCCGCACCTCGCGAACTCCGTCGCCGCCCGTAGAGGATCAGGAAACCGGACTCATACGACAAAAGCCCAGTGGGTTCGGATACCCACCAGGCTCTGGCAAATATGAGAAATCGGAACGGCAACTCGACAAAGCTAGCACGTTCCGCCGCCCGACGGCGTCGCGCGACGCGCTGACATCGATGGACAACGATCATCGAAGTTTCTTGACACTTCGTTAACAAATCGACAGACTCCGATTCAGAGAGCGCTCTCCGTTCCCCGGAGTTCCCCCTGCTCAGCGGAAGGATCCCCCATGTCCCGTGCTGTCCGTTCCCTGGGCGTCGCCACCGCGGCGCTCACCGTGCTGGGCCTGCTACCGGCCACGAGCTTCGCCGCCGATACACCCGCGCCGGCCGCACCCACCGCGGCCGCCCGATTCGACATGGCCCCCGGGATGGTCGCCGCCATGCGCCGCGATCTGCGGCTGACCGACGACCAGATCGCGGCCCGGCTCGCCACCGAGGCCGGCGCCCCGGTGGTCGAGAAGCAGCTGCGCACCCGGCTCGGCTCGAGCTTCGGCGGCGCCTGGATCCCCGCGGACGGCTCCCGGCTCACCGTGGCGGTCACCGACCCGGCGGCCGCGGACGCGGTCCGCGCGGCCGGCGCGACCCCCAAGGTCGTCGCCCACAGCGACGCCGACCTGACCGCCTCCCGCCGCAAGCTCGACAAGAACGCGGCAAAGATCAAGAACACGGCGGTACGCGGCTGGTACGTCGACGTCGCGGCCAACAAGGTCGTGGTGACCGCGGCCCCGGGCAAGGCGGCTGCCGCCCGCGCCTTCGCCGAGAGCAGCGGAGCCGGGGCGGTCACCGTCGTCGAGTCGGCCGAGGCTCCCAAGCCGATGTACGACATCCGCGGCGGCGACCAGTACGTGATCAACGGCAACACGCTGTGCTCCGTGGGCTTCTCGGTCGCGGGCGGATTCGTCACCGCCGGGCACTGCGGCGGCGTGAACAGCCCGACCCTGGGCAACAACAACGTCGCGCAGGGCACCTTCGCCGGTTCGTCCTTCCCCGGCAACGACTACGCGTGGGTCCGGACCAACGGCAACTGGACCCCGCAGCCGTGGGTCAACAACTACGCCGGCGGCAACGTGCTGGTGGCCGGCTCGCAGGACGCCGCGATCGGCAGTTCGGTCTGCCGCTCGGGCCGCACCACCGGCTGGCGCTGCGGCACGATCCTGGGCCGCAACGAGACCATCGTCTACTCCCAGGGCGCCGTGTCCGGCCTGTCCCGCAGCAACGCCTGCGCCGAGCCGGGCGACTCCGGTGGCTCGTGGATCTCCGGCAACCAGGCCCAGGGTGTGACCTCCGGTGGCAGCGGTAACTGCTCGTCCGGCGGCACCATGTGGTTCCAGCCGGTCAACGAGATCCTCGGCGTCTACGGCCTGTCGCTGACCACCAGCGGCGGCGGCAGCGGGGGCAACTCGCTGATCAGCAACCTGAACAGCAAGTGCATCGACGTGCCGAACGCCAACTTCGCCGACGGCGTGGGGCTGCAGATGTGGACCTGCAACAACACCGCGGCGCAGAAGTGGAACTTCGTCAACGGCACGCTGCAGACCTCCAACAACAAGTGCATGGACGTCGCCTGGGGCTCGACGGCCAACGGGGCGGTGATCCAGATCGTCACCTGCAGCGGCAACCCGGCGCAGCAGTTCGTCCTGTCGGCGGCCGGCGACCTGGTCAACCCGCAGGCCAACAAGTGCATCGACATCGACGCCTGGAACGCCAACGACGGCGCCCGGCTGATCCTCTGGGACTGCACCGGCGGCGCGAACCAGAAGTGGCGTCGCGCATAGCGAATAACTGTTATCGCCCGCCGATCGCGCTGTCCGCGATCGGCGGGCGACTCTTTGTGTGCGGCTTCCGTTAGAAAAACTTTAATGACGTTCTTAATTAACGGATCCGCAGTTAGGAGTCCTAATAATTAGGCGCATCCCCGCACATCCCCCTCCGGAGGCAGTCCCCCATGCGCCGCAAACGAACACTCATCCTCTCCGTGGCCGCCGTGCTCGCGGCCGCGGGGACGACCTGGATCGCCCTGCCGGCGTCCGCCGCCGCGGCGACCGCGGCCTTCACCAAGACCTCCGACTGGGGCACCGGCTGGCAGGGCGACGTCACCATCACGAACGGCGGCTCGTCGGCGATGACCTCCTGGAAGGTCGAGTTCGACCTGCCCGCCGGCGCCACGATCGGCAGCTTCTGGGACGCCGAGATGGTCGCCGCCGGCAGCCACCGGACCTTCACCAACCGGGCCTGGAACGGCACCGTCGCGGCCGGCGCCAAGGTCTCCTTCGGCATGGTCGGCGCGGGCGGCACGCCGCTGAACTGCCTGCTCAACGGCCAGCCCTGCGGCGGCGGCCCGACCGCCCCCACGGTCGCGCCGACCACGAAGAACCCCACCGTGGCGCCGACCACGCGGCCGCCGACGACCGCACCGACCACCCGGCCGCCGACCACGGCGCCCACCACGGCCCCGACCGGCAACCCGTCACCGCCGCCGGCCTCGAACCTGCTGCCGGTCACGGTCACCAACAACACCGGCCGCTCCGACGCGGTGTACCTCTACCTGCTCGGCGTCAACCTGAGCACCGGCAAGCTCGGCTACGTCAACGGCGCCGGCACGTTCACCAACTGGACCGGCGGCCAGCCGACCCCGGTCCCGGCCCCCGACGTGTCGATCCCCGGACCGGCCAACGGCGCCAGCACCACGATCAAGATGCCGAAGAACCTCTCCGGCCGGCTCTACATGTCGTTCGGTAAGAAGCTCGATTTCCGGCTCAGCATCGACGGCCTGGTCCAGCCGGCGCCGTGGGCCGGCGCCGACCCCAACAAGGACATCCTGTTCGACTGGAGCGAGTTCACGCTCAACGACTCCGGCCTGTGGCTCAACAGCTCACAGGTGGACATGTTCGCCGTGCCGCACATCGTCTCGGTGCAGGGCGGCAACGGCGTGACCAGCAAGACCGGCGAGCTCAAGGCCGGCGGGCGGCAGCGGGTCATCGACCGGGTCAAGGCCCAGCCGGGCTTCGAGAAGACCGTCTACACCCGGGCCGACGGGACCGTGCTGCGGGTGCTCGCCCCGGGCAAGGCGGCTGACGGCGGACAGTTCAGTGCGACGTACCTGGACCCGTACATCACGTCGGCTTGGAACGCGTACGCCGGCCGGACGCTGACCGTGGTGCCGTTCGGCGACCGCCCGGACACCAAGTACCTCGGCCGTACCTCCGGCAACGTCATGAACTTCACCGACACCACCGGCCGGACGGTGGCCTCCTTCACCAAGCCCTCGACCGCCAACGTGTGGGGCTGCGACGGGGCCCTGGGCGCGCCGAACGACCAGGTCGTCGGGCCGATCGCCCGGACGCTGTGCGCGGCGCTGCACCGCAGCACGCTCGGCACGCTGGACACCCAGCCCAGCGGGACCGCGGCGGACTTCTACAAGGGCACGCTGACCAACCACTACTCGCGGATCATCCACGAGCAGATGGTGGACGGTAAGGCGTACGGCTTCGCCTTCGACGACGTGCAGAACCAGGAGTCGCTGGTGCACGCCGGCGACCCGCGGCAGGCCGGCATCGTGCTGACGCCGTTCTGATCCCTTCGATAGTCGGCACCGGGCCCGGCGCGTCAACCGAATTACCATTCTTCGGTAGGCGCGCCGGGCCTTTTCCCATTATTTTTCTTGACTGTGACGGGCGGCACCAAATTGCTGCCCGGGGAATCACCCCCGGAAGCCCGAACTTGTCATACCTGTGTCGGACGCTGGACAGCGACCGACCGGACGACGAGATGGGATCCACTTTCATGACCCAGGCGCCCGAACGCCTCGCAGCACCGCCGACGGCGCAGACGCCCGGGGAGCTCATGTCCCCGCGCGAGCGGCTGCAGCTCGTGCTGGTGCTCGGCTTCCTCATCGCCCTCGGCCCGCTCACCATCGACATGTATCTGCCGTCGCTGCCGACGATCACCGACGACCTGCAGACCACCACCGCCGCGGTCCAGCTGACCCTCACCGGCACGCTGGCCGGCCTGGCCCTGGGCCAGC
>NZ_JBEZGQ010000238.1:0-10069 GCF_040650095.1 Actinoplanes sp. NPDC048791
GCGGCGGCGCACCGGCGCTTGTTCGTCGACCTGGGCCTGCTGCCGCTGCCGACCTTCGGCACCTGGACGGCCGCCGCGCTCAGCGACGACCCCGAGCAGGGCCGGGCCGCGCTGGCCGAACTGGCCGCGGCCTCGATGGTGGAGACCACGGCGGCGCCGGTGCCGCGCCGTTTCCGGTTCCACGACCTGACCCGGGAGTACGCCCACCGCCGGGCCCTCGCCGAACACCCGGACCAGCGTGACCGCGACGAGCTGCTGCGCCGGGTGTGCGCGGCACTGCTGGACCTGACCCGGCACGCCCACGCCCGCCTGTACGGCGGCGACTTCGAGGTGGTGCACAGCGACGTGCCGGGCACCGACCTCCCGGAGGATGCCTACGCCGAGGTCGCCGCCGATCCGGTCGCGTGGTTCCAGGCGGAACGGCTCTCCGTACGGGTGGCGGTCGAGCTCGCCGCGCGGCTCGGGCTCACCGCGCTGTGCTGGGACCTGGCCGTCTCGGCCCACGAGTTCTACACGATCCTCAGCCTGCACGACGACTGGTACGACACGCACATGACGGCGCTGCGGGCGTGCCGGGAAGCCGGTGACCGCCGCGGCGAGGGCATCGTGCTGACCTGCCTCGGCCAGCCGGCCCTGGTCGCCGGCCTCGCTTCGAGGCCAGCCGCTGCTCCTCGGCCTCCAGCCGGCGTTCCAGCTCGGGCAGCCGGCCGTGCCGGAGCTCGGCGGCCCGGTTCAGGTCGTACTGACGCTCGGCCTGCTCGGCTTCCTGCCTGACCTGCTCGATCTCGCGGCGCGCCTCCTGCACCCGGCGCAGCGACTGCCGCTCTGCTTCCCATTGGGCGCGCAGTGCGTCCACCTGAGCCCGCAGGTCGGCCAGCTCGCGGCGCAACTGCTCGAGCCGCTCACGGGTGGCCGCGTCGTCCTCTTTGGACAGCGCGGTTTCCTCGATCTCCAGCCTGGTCTGCCGGCGGGTCAGCTCATCCAGCTCGGCCGGCATCGAGTCGATCTCCGTCCGGAGCATCGCGCACGCTTCGTCGACCAGGTCGATGGCCTTGTCCGGCAGGAACCGGTCGGAGATGTAGCGGTGGCTCATGGTGACCGCGGCGACCAGCGCCGCGTCCTGGATCTTCACACCGTGGAACACCTCCAGCCGTTCCCGCAGGCCCCGCAGGATGGAGATGGCGTCCTCCTCGGACGGCTCGTCCACCACCACCGGCTGGAACCGGCGCTCCAGGGCGGCGTCCTTCTCGATGTGCTTGCGGTATTCGTCCAGCGTCGTAGCGCCGATCATGTGCAACTCGCCGCGGGCCAGCATCGGCTTGAGCATGTTGCCGGCGTCCATCGCCCCTTCCGAGCCGCCGCCGGCGCCGACGATGGTGTGCAACTCATCGATGAACAGCAGGATCTGCCCCTCGGCCGCCTTCACCTCGGAGAGCACTGCCTTGAGCCGCTCCTCGAATTCACCGCGGTACTTGGCCCCGGCCACCAGCGAACTCATGTCCAGCGAGAAGACCGACTTGTCCTTCAGCCCCTCCGGTACGTCGCCGTGTGCGATGCGCTGGGCCAGGCCCTCCACGATGGCGGTCTTGCCGACGCCCGGGTCACCGATCAGGACCGGGTTGTTCTTGGATTTCCGGGACAGGATCTGGATCACCCGGCGGATCTCGGAGTCCCGGCCGATCACCGGATCCATCCGGCCCTGGTTGGCCTCTGCCACCAGGTCCCGGCCGTACTTGGCCAGCGCTTCATAGGCGCCCTCGGGCGTCGCCGAGGTGACTCGCTGATTGCCGCGGATCGACATGAGCGCCTGCAGGAACGCGTCCCGGTTGATCCCGGCCTGGTGGAACAGCCGGCCGGATGGACTGCCCGGCCCCTCCTCGATCAGGGCGATCAGCAGGTGCTCGACCGAGACGTAGTCGTCCTTGAGCCGCTGGGCTTCTCGTTCGGCGACGTCCAGCAGCCGCGACAGCCGCTGGGTGACGAAGATCTGGCCGGGCTGCGCGCCCGGCCCGCTCACCCTCGGCCGGCGCTCCAGCTCCGCCTCGACCTCGGCGCGTACCTTGTCCGGGTCACCACCGGCCGCGGCCACCAACCGGGGCGCCAGACCGTCCGGCTGTTCCAGCAAGGCGAGCAACAGGTGCTCGCCGTCCACCTCTGTGTGCCCGTACCTGAGCGCCTTGGTCTGGGCGTCATGCAGTGCTTCCTGAGATTTCTGGGTGAGACGGTTGGGATCCACAGTCGGCTCCGTCCGTTGGAGGACACCCGCGCGAAGCAACAAGGCCGCTCCGCGCCCTTCTCATCGGATCAGCGCCCGTCCGCCGCTGTCGATTGGTAGATCTGCCAATCCCACGGGTGACGATGTCCGCTCGATGCCACGGCGCCAAATTTCTGAAGAGTGAACGCATGGAAGCTCAGGACGTGGGAACGCCCCGGCATGCCCAAGGAGATGGAAGGCGACAACCGCAAGCGACGCGCTCTGGCCAGAGCGGCCCGGGAGCAAGGGCAGCGGGCCAGCGAGGCCGGCGTGAGTCTGGGCTCCTCCAAACAGCGGCACCATGCCGAGCATGCCGAACGCGCGGACCAGAGCGGCCCGCCGCCGGAGGGAGCCCACAAGCCGGGGCCACGGGCGCCGATGCCCCAGGAACCACCGCAACCTGATCCGACCTGGCCACGCAGGCCCCCGACGATCGGCGACACCGGCCCGGACAGTGGGTCGCTGCGGCTGCGCTACCGCGAGCTGGTGAGCTCAGCGGCGAAGCAGGCCGGGATTGACTTCGACACGGCACGGGAGGCGGGCCGGGCCACCGTTTCGGTGCTGGCCCGCGTGGTGGATGAGGCAGAACGCCGGCGTCTGCTCGACGTGGTGCCGGCCGAGCTGACCGAGGGGCAGGACCTCAGCAGCCCCGTCCCCCAGAGGGACGCGATCGGGTTCGTGCGCGAGGTGAGCGGGCTGCTGCACTGCCCGCCGGAACAGAGCCGGATGCGGATCCAGGCGGTCCTCGGCGCCATCGCCGCACAGGACCCCGACGTTCTGGACGCCCTGCACCTGCCGGACGGGTTGGCTGAGCTGACCCGGCCACCCCGGCCGGGCGGCGGCGTGGTCGGGCCGGACGGGCACACCGCCGGACTCGACGAGGACGAGGTGCAGGCGGCGCTGGAGCGGCTGCCGGACTGGACCGGTGACTCCCGGGCACTCATCCGCGCCCTCGTGCTGCCACCGGATCAGTTGGAACGGGTCCTGCTGCGGCTGGACCGGCTCAAGCAGGAGCTCGGGCGCGGGCCGCGGATCAGTCGCAGCGACGAGCAGACCGCGGAGCTGGTGGTCACCACCACCAACGTGGGCGCGGTCACCGCGCTCGACGTCGATCTCGCCGTCCGGGTCGACGAAGCGATCAGACAGGCGAACGCCGGCCTGGCCTAGCCCGCACCGCGAACCGGCCGTCGCACGAATACCGATCGCCGTGCGGGGGCCGGAATTCGTCGTCACCGATCGGCGACCGGCACGAGAAAACAAATTATTAATCAGATCACTTGCAGTTGATCGGTGTCGCGGCACGTACTAATGTCGGATCGGTCAGGAAGATGGCAGGCGGATCGCGTTGATGCGAACCGTACCGCGAAGAATTTCTGCCCTGGCATCGCGTACGTGAATCCGCATCGTCCGGTAGTGCGACGAGGGGTTCCGGATGCTCGGTGGAAATCACGAAGAAGCCTTTTCCGCGCTCGATGACCTGGACTGCGCAGCAGCGGAGTACGCCTCCGCCTGGAAGCGTTCCGATGCGAAGCGCCGACGCTTGCTGCGCGACGATTTAATTCGCCGCCTGATTCCGTTCGCGGATCGGTTGGCGTCGCGTTACCGGGAATGCACCGAGCCACTGGAAGACATCCGTCAGGTGGCCCGGATGGGCCTGGTCAAGGCGGTCGACCGCTACGACCCGGAGCGGGGCTCGTTCACCGCCTTCGCGTTCGTCACCATCACCGGTGAGGTGAAGCGCCACTTCCGGGACCGTACCTGGGTGATCCACGTGACCCGGCGGCTGCAGGACCTCTCCTTGGATGTGGGTCACGCCACCGCGGAACTGACCCAGGCCCTGTCCCGGACGCCCACCGCCCCGGAGATCGCCCGGCATCTCGAGGTGGGCGAACAAGACGTCCGCAGCGCGCGGATGTGCACCGCCGGGCGCACCCCGATATCGCTCAACACGCCGCTGGGTGACGACGGCTCCCGAGAACTCAGCGACCTGATCGGAAGCTCGGACGAGGCCCTGGAGACGATTGCCGAGCGGCTCGCCCTGGACGACGTGCTGCGCGAACTGCCGCCGCAGATCCAGCGCCTGATCATCCTGCGGTTCTACGGCAACCTGACCCAGTCGCAGATCGCCGCGGAATTCGGCATTTCGCAGATGCACGTGTCGCGGCTGCTCCATCGCGGGCTGGCGTGGTTACGGGCGGCCCTGCTCAGCGACAGGCTGCCGCTGTGGGACCAGGTGCAGGACTACCACGACCCGGAGAACATCAAGGTGCAGCTGCGCGAGACCAGCACATCGATCGACGTCCAGGTGGACGGTGAGATCACCATGCACAACGCCGACCGGCTGTCGCGGCGGCTGCACTCGGCCGTCTCGCTGGCCGTCGCCCAGGGCCGGCTCACCGTCGACCTGACCGGGGTGCCCTCCATCGACACCACCGGTGCCACGATGTTGCGCGACGCGCAGACGTCCGCATCGCTGTCCCAGGTCGCCATGACCATCGTCGGCCTACCGCCGGGCGTGGAGTCCGGTCTGGCGCGCAGCCAATCCCCCACCACCGGTCCGGCGCACCGGTGAACGTCGCCGAGCGGCTCAGCTCCAGGGCCGGCCGGCTGCATGCCGGGCGGCCGTGCTGCGCAGCTCCTGCTCCAAGCCGGCGATCCTGTCCAGCAGGTCCGTGACGATCAGCAGTGCGGTCCAGCTCAGACCGAGGCCGGCCCGCAGCCGGCGCGCCCGGGCCAGCGCGGAAGCCTGGTCGGGGCCGAACCACAGGACGCCGGCGGCGTCGCGTTCCGGTTCCAGCACGCCCAGTGCCACGAGCCGGCGCACCAGTTGCGGATGCATTCCGGCGCTGCGGCTGAACACCGCGATGTCGGCTCGACCGGCCGCGGGCGACGGCATCCGGATCAGGGCGTAGGTGGCCGGTTCGTGAGCGGGTCGATCGTCATTCACGGTTTCCTCCGCGGGTCGAACGAGGATGTCGCGGCCAGCTCCTCGAACAGCCGCCGCTCCGCGTCGGTGAGCTCGGCCGGCACCATGATGCGCGCCTCGGCGTACAGGTCGCCGGGCCGGCCCTTGGAGTTGGGCAGGCCCCGGCCGCGCAGGCGCAGCCGCCGGCCGCTGGAGGTACCGGGCGGGACGCGCAGCTTGGCCTCACCGCCGGGCACGTCGATCGCCACCGAGGCGCCGAGCACGCCCTCCCAGGGCGCGAGCGGCAGCACCACGGTGACATCGCGTCCGGTCACCCGGTATCGCGGGTGCGGCGCCAGCCGAACCACCAGGTACAGATCACCCGCCGGGCCGCCGGCATCGCCGTTCCCGCCCTGACCAGCCAGCCGGATCCGCTGTCCGTCGGTCACTCCGGGCGGGATGGTGACACGGCCAGCGACGAGAAGATGGCGTCCTGGGCCAGGAACAGCCCGGCCATGGCGATGACGACGGCCGTACCGGAGACGACGACCGCGTGCCCGGAGGTCTCGGCGGCGATCTCCACCGCGTCGACGTGGCCACGGCCCTTGGCGCGTTCCTCGCGTTCGCGGCGGACGTAGAACAGCGAGTAGTCGATGCCGACCGCCATGCCGATGAGCAGGATGACGCTGGAGGTGGAGTCGTTGGAGGGCACGAGGTGTGAGGCCAGGGTGGACAAGCCGATCGCGGCGGCCACCGAGGACAGGGCCAGCAGCACCGGGATGCCCGCGGCGATCAGCGCGCCGAACGCGACGATCAGGATGGCCAGGGTCACCGGCAGGCTGAGGATCTCGGCCCGCTTGAAGTCGGCGCCCAGGGTGTCGTCGAGGGCCTTGTTGATGGAGGGCCCGCCGACCTGCTCGACGCGCAGGGCCGGGTGTTGCTCCTGGACCCGCGCGGTGGCCGTCCGCAGCGGCTCCACCCGCTCGGAGGCGGTCTCCGGGTCACCGCTCATGGTGATCGGCAGCAGCAGCGCAGTGCCGTCGACGGCCTTGACCGGCGCGCCGACCTCGGCGACGCCCGGGACGGTCCGCAGCTGGGCCGCCGCGGCGGTGGCCGCGGCCCCGGCGGCTTTCTGGTCCAGCGGGCCGGAACGGGAAGTGATCAGGACATTGTCGACGGCCGGCTCGTCGGGGAACTTGCCCTCCTCGATCATCACGCCGGCGCGTCCTGACTCGCCGACGGCCTGGTCCTGTGCCGTGGCTTCCTGCAGCCCGGCCGCGTTTCCCCCGACGAAGCAGACCGCGACGAACACGACCCACAGCGCCACCGCCCGCCATGGGTGCTCGGCACTCCACCGTGCCACCCGAACCGTCACCGGTCGCTTGCTCATCGCTGGTTCCCCCTGCGTCGATTTCTGTGTCGAACCTGAACCTAGGTAGAGGGGGAGCTGGGAACATCCGGGTCGGACCCGCGCCGGACCCGGAGCCGGCCGGGTGCCCGGCTCGGGTCGCCCCGCGCGGCAGGAATGCGGCGAAACGGCGGTACCGGACGCCGGTCGGGGTCAGGGCTCAGTCCGGGGGAGGAGCGGGCCGCCGGTGACCCCGAGGCGGCCTCAGGGTTTGCCCGGGGCCACGGGCTGCGCCGGGGACCAGCCGACGGCCGGGGCGATGTGTCGGGTAATTGTCTCGAGGATGCGGGCGTTGTAGGCGACGCCGAGCTGGTTGGGCACAGTGAACAGCACCGTGTCGGCCGCCTGGACGGCCGCGTCGGCCGCGAGCTCCTCGGCGATGCGGTCGGGCTCCCCGGCGTACGTGCGCCCGAAGCGCGACCGCACCCCCTCCAGCAGGCCCACCTGGTCGTCGTGGGCCTGCTCGCCGAAGTAGATCCGGTCGATCTCCTCGGTGATCGGCAGCACGCTGCGCGAGACGGACACCCGCGGCTCCCAGTCGTGGCCCTGCTCGCGCCACGCCTGCCGGTACAGCTCGATCTGCTCGGCCTGGAGCTGGTCGAACGGCACCCCGGTGTCCTCGGACAGCAGAGTGGAGCTCTGCAGGTTCATCCCGGCGCGGGCGGCCCACTGCGCGGTCGCCCGGGTGCCCGAGCCCCACCAGATCCGCCGCCGCAGACCCGGTGACTGCGGCTGCACCGCCAGTCCACCGCTGACGCCGGTGCGCGCCGGGTCGGTCCGGGCCACCTTGCCACCGTCGATGGCGGTCAGGAAGATCTCGGTCTTCTGCCGGGCGGCGTCCGCGGCGCTCTGCCCCTCGGCCGGCCGGTAGCCGAACACCTCGGCGCCGCGCAGCACGGTCTCCGGCGATCCCCGGCTCACGCCCAGCTGCAGCCGGCCGCCGCTGATCAGGTCGGCTGCCGCGGCCTCCTCGGCCATGTAGAGCGGGTTCTCGTAGCGCATGTCGATGACGCCGGTGCCGATCTCGATCCGCGACGTCCGCGCGCCGATCGCCGCCAGCAGCGGGAACGGCGAGGCCAGCTGGCGCTCGAAGTGGTGCACCCGGACGAACGCGCCGTCCACGCCGAGTTCCTCGGCCGCCTCGGCCAGCTCGATGGTCTGCAGCAGGGCGTCGGCGCCGCTGCGGGTCTGCGACCCGGCCGCGTCCCGCCAGTGCCCGAAGGACAGGAAACCGATCTTCTTCACCCCGGTGCGAACCACCCGGGCCGGCGCCGGATTCCCGGTCCGGGGTTTCAGCGCAGCAGCCGGACCAGGGTGTCGGCCAGCACGGCGGCCGTCTGCTCGGCCGGGGCGGACGGCAGCACGACGTGGCTGAGCACCAGCCTGACGATGGACTCGGCGGCGGCAGCCACGGTGTCCGCGCCGGCCTCCGGGACGTGCGCGGACGCCCAGTCCCGGACCACCGCGCTCGCCGTCGTGAGCACCAGCTCGGAGCGGGTCGTCAGGTACGGCAGCAGACCGTCGTCACCCTCCGTACCGGTCAGGATGGCCTTGACCAGCGGATTGTCGGCGGCTTCGGTGAGCGTGCGCAGGATGGCGGCCTCACCGGCGGCCCGGATGTCGCCGCCGTGGGCGAGCAGCTCGGCCCGGACCGCGTCGACGAAGCGGCTCACCTCACGGGCGGTCAGCGCCTCGGCCACCCCGGCCTTGTTACCGAACTCGTTGTAGACGGTCTGCCGGCTCACCCCGACCGCGTCGGCGACGTCGGCCATCTTCACCGCCGCCCAGCCCTGCGACACGGCGGCCGCACGGGCGGCGTCCACGATCGCCTCGCGTAGCTGCCGGCTCTTCTCCTCGCGGTAACTCATCGCGGCAAATGTTAGACGTGGAGCACGGCCATGTCCAAAATATTGACACGGAGACAGCGCGTGTAAAGGATGACGGGATGGCTCCCATCGTCACCGCCCCCGCCTGGCGGGACACCAAGCGCCCGCTGTGGCCGCTCGCCCTGGTGATCCCCGCGCTGCCGTTCGTCTCGCTCGCCGTGGCCGCCCGCTGGGACGCCGGCTGGGCCTGGCTGCTCACCCCGGTCGTCGTCTTCGGCCTGATCCCCGCCATCGACCTGCTCATCGGCGAGGACCGGGCCAACCCGCCCGAAGACCTGGTGCCGGCGCTGCAACGCTCGCCCTACTACCGCTGGATCACCTACCTCTACCTGCCCGCCCAGTACGCCGCGCTGATCGTGGCCGGCGCCGTCTGGACACGCGGACCGGGCCTGGTCGGCGGCCTCGGCCTGGTGCTGACCATCGGCATCGTCAACGGCGTGGCTATCAACACGGCTCACGAACTGGGCCACAAGCGCGAGCACGTGGAACGCTGGCTCTCCAAGATCGCCCTGGCGCCGACCGGCTACGGCCACTTCTTCGTCGAGCACAACCGGGGACACCACGTGCGGGTCGCCACCCCGGAGGATCCGGCCAGTTCTCGGCTCAGGGAGAGCTTCTGGCGGTTCTGGCCGCGTACGGTGCTGGGCAGCCTGCGCTCGGCGTGGCGGCTGGAGACCCAGCGCTTCCGGATCCGCTCCCGCAGTCCGTGGACGCCGCGCAACGACGTGCTCAACGCGTGGGCGATGACGGTGGTGCTGGTCGTCGCGCTCACCGTCGCGTACGGTCCGGGCGTCCTGCCGTTCCTGCTCGCCCAGGCCGTCGTCGGCTTCTCGCTGCTGGAGGCGGTCAACTACCTGGAGCACTACGGCCTGCGCCGGCAGCGCAACCCGGCCGGGCGCTACGAGAAGGTCGACCCGCGGCACAGCTGGAACAGCGACCGCCTGGTCACCAACGTGTTCCTCTTCCAGTTGCAGCGGCACAGCGACCACCACGCCAACCCGCTGCGCCGCTACCAGGTGCTGCGCAGCTTCGACGTGTCCCCGCAGCTGCCGGCGGGCTACGCCACGATGCTGGTCGCCGCGCTGGTGCCCCCGGTGTGGCGGCGCCTGATGGACCGCCGGGTGCTGGCCCACTACGGCGGCGACGCGAGCCTGGCCAACACCGGCCCGGGCGGTCAGGTGAGCGCGTAGTAGTCCTCGGTGATCACCGGCCGGAAGCCCAGCGAGGTGTAGAGGTTCAGGGCCCGGTCGTTGTCGGTGGCCACCTCCAGGTGGACGACAGCCGCGCCGTCGCCCCGGGCCGTACGGCACATGCGGTGCAGCACGTCCCGCCCGATGCCGCGTCCCTGGAGGTCGGGGTGGACGACAAAGCCGTAGATCCCGGCCCGGTCGCCTTCGCGATTGACGCGGGCGGTGCCGACGACCCGGCCGTCCCGTTCGACCACGAGGGCATTCGGGTCGTGGCCGGCGGACTCCGGCGGCTCCCAGCCGAAGCCCAGGCGCAGCAGCTCCCGGACGGCATCCGTGTCGGCGGCAGCTGCCGGGGGTGACCGGGTCGAAGCTGTCCCGGTTGTATTCGCAGATGGCGGTCAGCCGCCCTGCGGCGAAGAGCCGTCC
>NZ_JBEZGQ010000239.1:0-10050 GCF_040650095.1 Actinoplanes sp. NPDC048791
CTGGGCGCGGCCACCGCCGACGGGGTGTACGCACTGATCGCGGTCCTCGGCGGGGCGGCACTGGCGGCAGCGATCGCACCGATCGCGACGCCGCTGCGCTGGGTCGCGGCGGTGATCCTGCTGCTCCTGGCGGTTCATACCGCCTGGTCGGCCTTGCGCAAGCGCACAACCCAGCCCGATTCCTCGGATGACCCAGCGCGTCCGGAGCGTGCGTCTCCCGATGGCGGCGCCCGCGCGCCGGGTCTCGCGGATCCGGATGCCGGTGCCCTCGGAGCGGGACCGGTTGCCGCGGTGCCGGTCGCCGGCCGGGACGGCGGAATCTCAGACGCCGGCCGGGACGGCGGGGTCTCAGACGCCGGCCGGGATGGCGGGGTCTCAGACGCCGGCCGGGATGGTCCGGCCGCGGCGGCCGACGGGTTGGCTGCTCCGCGCTCTGCCGGCAAGGGCGCCGGGGGACTGGACACCACCACGGCCGGGCGTGCCTACCTCGGTGTGCTGGGGCTGACGCTGCTCAACCCGGCGACGATCGTCTACTTCGCCGCGCTGGTCATGGGGCGTGGCGGCACCGGCGGCGGGGTGTGGTTCGTGGTCGGCGCCTTCGTGGCCTCGGCGAGCTGGCAGCTGCTCATCGCCGGCGGCGGCGCTCTGGTCGGCCGCCTGCTCACCGGCGACCGCGGCCGCCTGATCACCGCCATGGTCTCCAGCGCGGTGATCGCCGTCCTCGCCGTCGGCCTGGTCACCTGACCGCCGGGAGGTCACAGATGCTTGGTGGCCTCCCGGACCGACAGCGGCGACAGCCGGTCACGGTGGTCATGGACGTAGCGGGCCACCGCGGCCGGATCGGTACGGGCGTACTGCCGCAGCGCCCAGCCGATCGCCTTGCGGACGAAGAAGTCCCGGTGGCCCGCCTGCCGGGTGCAGTATCCGAACAGGCGGTCCACGTCCGTCTCCGTGCCGTAGTGCAGCTGGTGCAGGATCGCCGTACGGATCAGCCACATGTTCCCGTCAGCCGACCAGGCGTCCATCTCCGCACGCAGCTCGGGATGCCGGCGCACCAGGCCGCCCACCACCCGGGTGGCCAGGGGGTCGATCGTGTCCCACCACGACTTCGTCGTGATCAGGGTCCGCAGCGTGGTGAGGAAGCCCGGCCCCGGCACCGCAACGTGCCGGCGCAGCCAGTCGCACGCGAAGTACTGGGACTCCCGCTCCTCCAGCTCCCAGCACGCCAGCGCCACCGCCCGCAGGTCGTCCTCGGTCGGCGCGGGCAGCCCGGCCACCACCGCGCGGGCCAGGGCGCGCTGCGTCGGCGCCGGGATGCCCAGGAACGCGAACTGCTCCCGCATGTACGCCGCGGCCGGCCCGGCGCGTTCCGGATCCTCGGCCGCCTTGTAGCTGCGCACCAGGCGATCCAGCAGTTCCTCCGCGGGCGCTCGGGTCATGCCGGGATCATCCCACCGTAGGGTGGCAGTCATGAGTGCGAGACCGGCGGCAGGCGGCGGACGGTGGGTGGACGTGGCCCCCGAGCGGCTGGCCCGCTGGCTGGAGAACTTTGCCGGCCGGCACGGTCCGTGGACGGCCGACGGGCTGCTGCTGACCGCGGAGGACGGCGCGACCGCCGAGCTGGCGGCGCCGCCCGGGTCGCCGGCGACCAAGGATCTGGACGAGCTGCGCCGGGCGGCGGGGGAGTCACGCCGGATCGGTCTGCTGCTGGCCCGCAAGGGCGCGGTGGCGGTCGGTGTGGCCGACGGCCCCAAGCTCGTCGTGTCCAAGGTCGACACGCACTACGTGCAGGGCCGCACGGCCGCGGGCGGCTGGTCCCAGCAGCGCTTCGCCCGCCGCCGGGACAACCAGGCCAAAGCGGCGGCCGCGGACGGCGCCGGCATCGCGGCCCGCCTGCTCCTGCCGGAGGTACGCACCCTGAGCGCCCTGGTGACCGGCGGCGACCACACCGCGGTGGACACCATCCTGGCCGCCGTACCCCTGCAACCCCTCGCCGCGCTGCGCAGCGACCGTTTCCTCGAGGTCCCGGAGCCGCGCAAGACAGTCCTGGAGGACGCGATCGCCCAGGCCCGGGCGGTCCGCATCCTCGTCAAAGACCCCACCTGAACCCGGAAGTCTCCAGGTCAGGCGGGGCCGTATCGCTCGTGACAGGTCAGCTGACCGCGCCGGCGGCGAAGGTGTCGCAGCTCTTCGGGTCGCCGGTGTCGTAGCCGCGCTTGAACCACTCCTGGCGCTGGGCGCTGGTGCCGTGGGTGAACTCCGCCGGGTTGACCGAGCCGCCGCTCTTCTTCTGCAGGGTGTCGTCGCCGATCTTGGCCGCGGTGTCCAGGCCCTGCTGGATGTCCTCCTGGCTGATGCTCTTGAAGATCTTCTGGCCGGACCCGTCGTCCGTGCCCGTGGCGTTCTTCGCCCAGCTGCCCGCGTAGCAGTCCGCCTGCAGTTCCAGCTTGACCGACTGCTCATTCGCCCCGGTCGGGTTGCGCTCCTGCTCGCGGCGCATCGCGCCCTCGGTGCCCAGCAGGTCCTGGACGTGGTGACCGTACTCGTGGGCCAGCACGTACGGCTGGGCGAACTCGCCCGGCGCGCCCAGCTGCTGCGACAGCACGGTGTAGAAGGTCAGGTCGATGTAGACCCGGTCGTCGGCCGGGCAGTAGAACGGCCCGACGCCGGAGTCGGCGCTGCCGCAGCCGGTGCTGACCCGCTTCGAGAACAGGACGGTCTTGGACGCCTTGTACTGCTCGCCGAAGGTCGCCGGGAGGGCCTCCACCCAGTAGTCCTGGATCGAGTTGACGTAGAGCACGTTGCGGCAGTCCAGCTGCTTGACCGCCTCGGACTGCGTGCACTTCTGGGTGAGGGAGGTGTTGTCCCCCGTCTGCGTGCTCGCGCCGTCATCGCCGGTGAGATTGTTGATGCCGAGGAAGCCACCGACGACCGCGATGAGCACGGTGACGATGATGCCGGTGAGACCTCCGCCACCGATGGGCAGGCCGCCGATCCCGCCGCCGCCCCCGCCGGAGGAACGCTGGTCGTCGATCTGACTGGTGTCGATCCTGGCGTTCTCGTTGAGTTCCATCGCATCCTCGCTCGCGCGTCCACCACGTGTGGCGCCATTCGTACCCGGTGGCCGCGCCCGCTAATCGGGTGGGGGGTGGTGGCCGGCGCCCGGTACAATTGCCGGGTGCTGCTCTGCGAAGGCTGACCTGCCCCGCGCCGACCGTGATCTTCCGCGATCCCGGCGGCGCTTCCGTGTGCCCTGAGCCAGCCTTCTTCCCTCGAGAGCGAGACGCTTCCTCATGATTACCGCCACCGGACTCGAACTGCGCGCCGGCTCCCGGATCCTCATCTCCCCGACGACGCTGCGGGTGCAGCCCGGCGACCGGATCGGCCTGGTCGGCCGCAACGGCGCCGGCAAGACCACCACGCTCAAGGTGCTGGCCGGCGAGGGCACGCCGTACGCGGGTGAGGTGACCCGCACCAGCGAGGTCGGCTACCTCCCGCAGGACCCCCGCACCGGCGACCTGAACGTCACCGCCCGCGACCGGGTGCTGTCCGCTCGCGGCCTCGATGTCCTGTTGTCGCAGATGCAGAAGCTCGAGGTCGAGCTCGAGGAGAGCGCCGACGACAAGCTGATCCGCCGCTACGGCCAGCTGGAGGACCAGTTCGCCAGCCTGGGCGGGTACGCCGCCGAGGCCGAGGCCGCCCGGATCTGCTCCAACCTGGGCCTGCCCGACCGCGCGCTGGCCCAGACGATCGGCACCCTGTCCGGTGGTCAGCGCCGGCGCATCGAGCTGGCCCGCATCCTGTTCCAGAATTCCGGCCAGAACGGCAAGGGCATCCTGCTGCTCGACGAGCCCACCAACCACCTGGACCAGGACTCGATCACCTGGCTGCGCGGCTACATCGCCAACCACAAGGGCGGCCTGATCGTCATCAGCCACGACGTCGACCTGCTGGAAGCCGTGGTCAACAGGGTCTGGTACCTCGACGCCAACCGGGCCGAGGTCGACATGTACAACGTCGGCTGGAAGACGTACCTGGCCCAGCGGGAGACCGACGAGCGTCGCCGCCGCCGCGAGCGCGCCAACGCGGAGAAGAAGGCCGGCGCGCTGCTGGCCCAGGCCGACAAGATGCGGGCGAAGGCCACCAAGACCGTCGCCGCGCAGAACATGGCCAAGCGGGCCAACAAGCTGCTCGACGGCCTGGAGGACGTGCGCACCTCGGACAAGGTGGCCAAGGTCCGCTTCCCGAGCCCGGCGCCCTGTGGCAAGACCCCGCTGACCGCGCAGGGCCTGTCCAAGTCCTACGGCTCGCTGGAGATCTTCGCGGACGTGGACGTGGCGGTGGACCGTGGTTCCCGGGTCGCCATCCTGGGCCTCAACGGCGCGGGCAAGACCACGCTGCTGCGGATCCTCGGCGGGCACCTGCAGTCCGACACCGGTGAGGTGCGGGCCGGGCACGGGCTGCGGCTGGGTTACTACGCCCAGGAGCACGAGACGCTGGACGTGGACCGCACGATCCTGGAGCACATGCGCAGCGCCGGTTCCGAGCAGACCGACACCGAGCTGCGGAAGATCCTGGGTGCGTTCCTCTTCTCGGGTGACGACGTCGAAAAGCCGGCCGGCGTGCTCTCCGGCGGCGAGAAGACCCGGCTCGCCCTGGCCACCCTGGTCTGTTCGGGCGCCAACGTGCTGCTGCTGGACGAGCCGACCAACAACCTCGACCCGGTCAGCCGCGAGCAGGTGCTGGACGCCATCGCCAACTACCCGGGCGCGATCGTGCTGGTCACCCACGATGCGGGGGCCGTGCAGGCGCTCAAGCCGGACCGGGCCATCCTGCTGCCCGACGGCGACGAGGACGCGTGGAGCGACGATCTGCTGGAGCTCGTCGAGCTGGCGTGATCGCCATCGCTTGATCGAGGATCAACGGCATCGTCGGTTGTCAACTGGTGCCCACACAGACAGTGCGACTCCTGCCCGGCTCCGGTCACCGCGCGGCCGGGCCCGGGCACCCCTCAGCCAGCCTCCGCTGCCCGTTCGGGCGCCGGCTCACATCCCTGCGTGCATGCTGCGTCGACGCTGCGTGACATCGTTGTCCGTCCACCGTGTAGTTGATGTTTGTGCAGCTCAACGGGTGGTCTTGGGACGAGGTCCGGGGCGGCGGGGCGGTCCCGGCGGGCGGCCGGCAAACGCTCTCCGGCGTCCGATTACCGACCCGATCCGGCCTCCGGGCCAACGGTCTGACATTGATGCGCATGGTCACCGTCGGGTTCCTGACAGTGGTAATTGGGCACGTTGGCTAAGCCGAGATACCTAGCGCATGATCGTTGGAGGCGGTCTAATAGGTGGGACCGTATCGAACCGCACAGTCTGGGACGTGAGGATTCAACATGGCAGCCACCGGCACAGCCACCAGCACTGAGAAGGGTCGTCGAATCGTCGGCAGCGAGCGACAGACGCTCGCCAAAGACCTGGTGAAGCGATACACCTCCGGCGAGAGCATTCGGGCGTTGGCCGCCTCCACCGGGCGGTCCTACGGATTCGTGCACCGGGTGCTCACCGAGTCGGGTGTCCAGCTTCGCCAGCGCGGCGGCGCCCGTCGTCGCAAGAAGGCGTGACGACCAGCGCATCACCCGGGACCGAAACAGGCGTTCGGTATGACCAGGACGGGCCGGTCGCGACGGTGACGTTGTGCCGGCCCGATGTGCTCAATGCCCAGACTCCCGCCATGTGGTCGGAGCTCGCCGACATTTCCCGGAAAATGCCGGGGGACGTGCGAGTCGTCATTGTCCGAGGTGAAGGCCGTGCCTTTTCCGCCGGACTCGACTTGTCGGTTGCCCGGGGCGGCGGCGATTCTTCGTTGCCGGAACTGGCCGCGTTGTCCCCGGAAGAGTGCGCGGATCGGATTGCCGGCTTCCAGGATGCGTTCACCTGGTTACGCCGGCCCTCGCTGGTCACCATCGCGGCCGTGCAGGGCCACGCGATCGGGGCCGGATTTCAGCTCGCACTCAACTGCGACTTGCGGATCCTGGCCGACGACGCCCGTTTCTCGATGGCCGAAGTCACCCTGGGCCTGGTGCCGGATCTCGGTGGCACCAAACGGCTGACCGAGCTGGTCGGGCCGTCCCGCGCCCTGGAGATCTGTGTCACCGGCCGGCGCATCTCGGCGCAGGAGGCGGACCGGATCGGTCTGGCCACCGCCGTCGTGCCCGGTGCCGACCTGTCCGGAGCGGTCTCCGACCTGGCCGCGGCCGTGCTGGCCGCCGACCAGGGCGCCGTGGCCGAGATCAAGGCCCTGCTCGCCGGGGCCACCGGCCGCTCGTACGCCGAGCAGGACCGGGCCGAGCGGGAGGCGCAGACCCGCCGCCTGCGCGACCTCCTGGGTGCCGAGTAAGGACCGATCAGGAAGAAACCGGTTACCTCTCGGGTTGTCATACCCAGCGGGCAGACTGTGCCTGCCACAGACGCCCGGGAGGTGACGCATGGGTCCGAACTCCAGCGGCTCCAGTTGGATGATGCTGCGCTCGATCCAGAATTCCGAGCGCGTCTCGAAGCATCAGCTCAGCCGGGGCACGACCAGGCGCATCCTGCGCTTCGCCCGGCCGTACCGGCGCGACATCATCGTCTTCCTGATCACCGTGGTGTTCGCCGCGGGCATCGGCGTCGCCACCCCGGTGCTCGCCGGCCACGTGGTCAACGCCATCACCGCCGGCGGCTCCGACGCCGCCGCCACGGTCGTCAAGCTCGCCTTCATGATCGCCGGGCTGGCGATCGTCGACGCGTTCCTGTCCCTGGCCCAGCGGTGGTATTCGGCCCGCATCGGCGAGGGCATCATCCTCGACCTGCGCACCAAGGTCTACGACCACGTCCAGCGCATGCCGCTGCAGTTCTTCACCCGGACGCAGACCGGCGCCCTGGTCAGCCGGCTCAACAACGACGTCACCGGGGCTCAGCGGGCGTTCACCTCCACCCTGTCCGGTGTGGTCAGCAACGTCATCCAGCTCGTGCTGACCGCCGCCGTGATGTTCAGCCTGTCCTGGCAGATCACCGTGTTGTCGCTGGTGATGCTGCCGGTCTTCATCATCCCCGCGCGCCGGGTCGGCAAGAAGCTCGCCGAGATCACCCGCGAGTCGTACAACCTGGACGCGAAGATGAACGCGACCATGACCGAGCGCTTCAACGTCTCCGGCGCCCTGCTGGTCAAGCTGTTCGGCCGCCCCGACGCCGAGGCCGCGCGCTTCGGTGAGCGCGCGCAGCGGGTCCGGGACATCGGCGTGCAACAGGCCATGTTCTCCCGCACCTTCTTCGTCGCCATGCTGCTGGTCGCGTCGCTGGCCCAGGCCCTGACGTACGGGCTCGGCGGCTGGCTCGCGGTCACGGGCAGCGTCACCGCCGGCACCGTGGTCACCCTGGCGCTGCTGCTGACCCGCCTCTACGGCCCGCTCACCGCCCTGAGCAACGTACGGGTCGACGTGATGAGCGCGCTGGTCTCCTTCGACCGGGTCTTCGAGGTCCTCGACCTCAAGCCGGGCATCGAGGAGAAGCCCGACGCCGTCGCCATCCCGCCCGGCTCGGGCCGGCTCGAGTTCCGCGACGTGCACTTCCGCTACCCGAGCGCCGACGAGGTCTCCCTCGCCACGCTGGAGGACGTGGTCGCCCTCGACCGCACCGAGAACGCACCGGTGCTGCGCGGCGTCGACTTCGTCGTCGAGCCCGGTCAGATGGTCGCCCTGGTCGGCCCGTCCGGCGCCGGCAAGTCCACCACGTCCATGCTGGTCTCCCGGGTCTACGACGTGACCGAGGGCGCGGTCCGCGTCGGCGGGGTCGACGTGCGCGACGCCACCCTGGAGTCGTTGCGCGACACCATCGGCGTCGTCACCCAGGACTCCCACCTGTTCCACGAGACGATCGCGGAAAACCTGCGCTACGCCCGGCCGGAAGCGACCGAGGAGGAGATGTGGGACGCCCTGCGCGGCGCCCAGGTCGCCGAGCTGGTCCGCTCCCTGCCCGAGGGGCTGGACACCGTGGTCGGCGAGCGCGGCTACCGCTTCTCCGGCGGCGAGAAGCAGCGCATCGCGATCGCCCGGCTGCTGCTCAAGCACCCGTCGATCGTGATCCTGGACGAGGCGACGGCCCACCTGGACAGCGAGTCCGAGGCAGCCGTGCAGCGGGCCCTGACCGTGGCGCTGGAGGGCCGGACGGCACTGGTCATCGCCCACCGCCTGTCCACGGTGCGCGACGCCGACCAGATCCTGGTCCTGGACGACGGTCGCATCGTCGAGCGCGGCAAGCACAGCGAGCTCGTCGCGGCCGGCGGTCTGTACGCGGAGCTGTACCGCACCCAGTTCGCGGTGGGCGACAGCCCGGCCATGCCGTACGCGGAGGAGACCGAGCAGGTCATCGTGCAGGTCCCGCACCCGATCGAGCCCTGAGCGCAGGTTGAGCCGGAAGGCGATGCGGCGGCCCGCCCGGGGCCGGGCCTTGGGAATTGAGCTGCGGCAGGCGGTCGGGCTGTGACAGAACCGGTCGATGGACTTACGCCCGGCCGGCCCGGCGGACGCCGCCCTGATCGCCGAGTTGCACGCCGCGAGCTGGCGTCGCCACTACCGGGGAGCCTTCGCCGACTCCTATCTCGACGGTGATGTCGTCGCCGAACGCCGGGCGGTGTGGTCAGCCAGGCTGGCGGCTCCCGGCGCTGGTCGGACGCTGCTGGCGGAGGCCGGCGGCGAGCTGATCGGCTTCATCCACATCGAGGCCGACCACGACGAGCGGTGGGGAAGCTTCATCGACAACCTGCACGTGCGCCCCGACCGGCAGCGTTCCGGGGTGGGCCGGGCGCTGATGGCCGGGGCGGCGGAGGCTGTCGAGCACCGCGCCCGCTACCTGTGGGTGCTGGAGCAGAACGTCGCGGCGCAAGGGTTCTACCGGGCGCTGGGTGGGCGGTGCGTGGAGAAGGCCGTGGTCTCGCCGCCCGGTGGGGTGGCCGGCCGCCTGCACGGCACGCCGCACAAGCTCCGCTTCGTCTGGCCGTGACCAGCTGCCGCCCGCAGCTGGACGGGTCAGGCGGTGCGCAGGAAGTCGATCAGCAGTGGGTTCACCGCTTCGGGTCGTTCCAGGCTCGGCAGGTGCCCGGCCCAGTCCAACTCGACATGCCGGGCACCGGGGATCCGCTTGGCCAGCGCCACCGCCACCTCGTGGAAGTCGATCACGTCGTGCGCCCCGGACACCAGCAGCGTCCGGGCGGTGATGGCCCCGACATCCGGCTCCGTCGCCAGCTGCGGGAACTCCTCGGCCGCCGCCAGCTGCACCTCGAAGGCGCGACGTTGCATTTCGCGTACCTTGTCGCGGGTTGCCTGGTCCGCCGCCGGACCGACCCACATCTCCACGTTGAGTTCGGTCGCCGCATCCACGTCCCCGGCCTCCAACAGCGCGTCCTCGCGGGCGCCGAAGGCCCGCAGGTCGGCGCTGCGTTCCTGCTCCCACCAGGCCGTGCAGAGCAGCGCCAGGCTGGTCACCCGCTCCGGGCGGCCCGCCGCGATCTCCAGCGCCACCCGGCCCCCGCCGGACGCCGCGATCATCGCCACCTGCTCCGCGCCGAGCGAGTCCATCAGCTCGACGACGTCGTCGGCGTCGCCGGACGGCCCGTCGGGCATCGGGGAGTCGCCGAAGCCGCGGAAGTCGGCCCGGACCACCCGGTAGCCGGCCTCGACCAGCGCCGGGACCTGCGGGTCCCACATGCGCCGGTCGCACACCGTCGAATGCAGCAGGACCACCGTGGGGCCGTCGCCGGCCACGTCATGAGAAAGAGTCATCCGCGCCACCCTAGGCCCCGGACCGGGCCCGGCACATGCGGTTTATCCCGGCAGTGCCGCCAGGGCGGCGGTGGGGATCGCGATCCATCCTTCGGTCCGGGCCGCGGGCAGCTCCCGCTCGTCGGGATGGCAGACCTGATCGCGTACGGCGGCCCGCGCGGTCAGCGCCGCGACGACGGCGTCCAGCGCATGATCGCTGTGCCGGCACAGCTCCTCGTGCCCGCCCAGGTCCAGCCACGGCG
>NZ_JBEZGQ010000240.1:0-9999 GCF_040650095.1 Actinoplanes sp. NPDC048791
CACCCTGTCCCACGCCTCTCCCCACCCCCCATCGTCGAAGCGCTACGACGGCTGCCTGTCGAAGCGCTTCGACGAACACGGTTTCCCCTGGGAGGACGGCATGGTCAGATCCCGTATGAGCCTCGCCGCGGGCGCGCTGCTACTGGCGGCGTCCCTCGGCCTTACCGCGTGCAGTGATTCCGGCTCCAGTGACGAGGGTGCCGACGCCAAGACTTTGACTCTGTGGCACTACGAGGGCCCCACCAGCGCCATGGGCGTCGCCTGGGCCAAGGCGATCGAGCTGTTCAAGGCGAGCCACCCCGGCGTCGAGGTGAAGTTCGAGGAGAAGAGCTTCGAGCAGATCCAGCAGAACGCCGGGATGATCCTCAACTCCGACAGCACCCCGGACATCCTCGAGTACAACAAGGGCAACGCCACCGCCGGCCTGCTGTCCAAGCAGGGCCTGCTCACCGACCTCACCGAGGAGTCGGAGAAGCGGGGCTGGGACAAGAAGCTGAGCCCGAGCCTGCAGACCACCACCAAGTACGACGGCGACGGCATCAT
Organism: Actinoplanes sp. NPDC048791; assembly: GCF_040650095.1. NCBI lineage: Bacteria > Bacillati > Actinomycetota > Actinomycetes > Micromonosporales > Micromonosporaceae > Actinoplanes > Actinoplanes sp. NPDC048791. The sequence goes on from NZ_JBEZGQ010000240.1 coordinate 544, forward strand.
GGGCAGCGGCAAGACCTTCGGCGTGCCCAACTACGGCGAGTACGTGATGGTCTACTACAACAAGGACCTGTTCACCAAGCACAAGGTCGCCGTGCCGACCACGCTCGCGGAGTTCGAGGCCGCGATGGACGCCTTCGTCAAGGCCAAGGTCACGCCGCTGTCGGTCGGCGGCGCCGAGTATCCGGCCCAGCAGATCTTCTACGAGCTGGCCCTGTCCAAGGCCAACCGGGCCTTCGTGGACGACTACCAGCTCTACAAGAACAAGGTCAACTTCCAGGGACCGGAGCTCACCTTCGGCGCGCAGACCTTCGCCGACTGGGTCAAGAAGGGCTACATCGCCAAGAACTCGGCCGGCATCAAGGCCGAGGACATGGGCGTCGCCTTCACCCAGGGCAAGTTCCCGATCATGATCTCCGGCAGCTGGTGGTACGGCCGGTTCTCCTCCGAGATCAAGAACTTCCAGTGGGGCACGTTCCTGTTCCCCGGCAACACGCTGCACCCCGGCTCCAGCGGCAACCTGTGGGTGGTGCCGACCAAGAGCAAGGCCAAGAGCCTGGCGTACGACTTCATCGACATCACCATGCAGCCCGAGGTGCAGAACCTGCTCGGCAACAACGGTGGCGTCCCGGTCGCGGCGGACAGCGCGGGGATCACCGACGCGAAGAACAAGGAGCTCATCGACAACTTCGCCAAGATCTCCTCCAGTGACGGGCTGGCGTTCTACCCGGACTGGCCCGCGCCCGGCTACTACGACGTCATGGTCGGCGGCGTGCAGGGGCTGATCAACGGCTCGAAGACCCCGCAGCAGATGCTCGACGAGGTCGCCAAGCCGTACCAGGACAACCTGACCGACCTGGGCAAATGAGCCGGCAGGGAGGCCGGCACACCGCCGGGTTCGGTTGGTACCTCGTCCCGGGGGTGCTGGCCTCCCTCGCGGTGATCGTGGTGCCCCTGGTGATGACCGTCGGCATCAGCTTCACCCGGTGGTCCGGCATCGGCAGCCCGGAGTGGGTCGGCTTCGAGAACTACACCCGGCTGTTCCACGACGAGCGGTTCTGGGCCTCGTTCGGGCACATCCTGCTGCTGATCATCGCGATGGCGGTGATCCCCACCCTGCTCGGCCTGCTGCTGGCGGCGGTGCTGTTCGACTACATCGCCAAGATCTTCGGGCCGCGCTGGGCCAGCGTCTTCCGCTCCGGGTTCTACCTGCCGCAGGTGCTGCCGGTCGCGGTGACCGGCATCGTCTGGGGCTGGATCCTGCACCCGAGCTACGGCGCGCTGAACCGGATCCTGGACTCCGTCGGACTCTCCTCGCTGAGCCGCAACTGGCTCGGCGACCCGAAGTACGCGCTCTACAGCGTGATGGCGGTGATGGTCTGGTTCCAGCTCGGTTACCCGATCGTCATGTTCATGTCCGGCCTGCAGCGCATCGACCCCGAGTTGTACGAGGCGGCCGACCTGGACGGGGCCGGCTGGTGGCAGCGGTTCCGGCACATCACCGTCTACCTGATCAAGCCCGAGTTCTACGTGGTGCTGGTGACCACCACCATCGCCGCGCTGAAGATCTTCGGGCAGATCTTCGTGCTGACCCGGGGCGGGCCGAGCAACGCGACCCTGGTGCCGTCGTACTTCGCTTGGCAGAACTTCTTCCAGAAGGCCCAGGTCGGCTACGGCTCGGCGATCTCCACCGTGCTCACGGTCCTGATCGTGGTGCTGGCGTTCGTCTTCCTGCGCTTGCAGACCCGCGACGAGCGCAAGGGAGCCTGACATGACCGCTCTGGCCACCGCACCCGAGAAGCAGGCGGCCCCCACGCAGGCGGGGGTCAACCGGCGGCGGTACCCGGCCCGCTACATCGTGCTGGGCGTGCTGCTCGTCCTGCTGCTGCTCGTGGTGGCGCCGCTGCTGGTCGTCGCGCTCAACGCGGTCAAGAGCCCGGCCGACTACGCGAGCAACGGGCCGCTGTCCATCCCGAAGTCGCTGCACTGGGACGGCATCGTCGACTTCTGGCAGCGGGTGGACTTCAGCCGCAAGCTGCTCAACAGCTTCATCACCAGCGCCGTCGTGTCGGTGCTGGCCGTGATCCTGTCGGTCTTCAACGCGTACGCGCTGGGCATCGGCCGGGTCCGCGGCCGGGTCTGGTTCCTGGTCTTCTTCCTGGTCGCCAACCTGCTGCCACAGGAGGTGCTGGTCTACCCGCTGTACTACCTCTCCAAGAGCCTGCACCTGTACGACAGCCTGCTCTCGATCATCATCATCTTCACGGTGATCCAGAGCGCGTTCGGCACGTACCTGCTCTCCTCGGTCTACGCCGAGTTCCCGACCGAACTGCTCGACGCCGCCGCGGTCGACGGGGCCGGCCGCTTCCGGACACTGTGGCGGGTCGTCGTGCCGGTCAGCCGGCCGACGCTGGCCGTGCTGTTCACGTTCTTCTTCATCTGGACGTGGAACGAGTTCTTCCTGCCCCTGGTCTTCCTGGTCTCCAACGCCAACCAGACCGTCCCGGTCGCGCTCGGCGTGCTCCAGGGCGACCGGCAGATGGACGCCACGACCACCAGCGCCTCGGCGCTGATCGGCATCCTGCCCGCGATGCTGTTCTTCCTCATCTTCCAGCGCACCCTCACCCGCGGCATCACCGCCGGCGCCATCAAGTAGCCCGCCGAAGGCCCCGAAGCAGTAAAGGATTGTGCATGAAGTTCACCGACGGTTACTGGCGCAAGCGTGACGGCCTGACGGTGCTGCACCCGGTGCAGCTGCAGGACACGTCGGCCGGCGCCGGCACGCTGACCGCCTTCGCCACCGCCAAGCGGGTGCAGGGACGCGGGGACACCCTGGACGCCCCGATCATCACGGTGACGTGCTCGGCGCCGGCGCCCGACGTCATCCGGGTGTCGATCAGTCACTTCGCCGGCCACCGGCCGCGCAAGCCGGACTTCGAGATCGCCGCCGACCCGGACTTCCAGGCGCAGGTGCAGGGAAACGAGCTCACCTCGGGCGCGCTCACGGCCCGGTTCGCCGACGGCGACGCGTGGCGGCTGGACTTCCTGGCCGACGGCAAGCGCCTGACCGGCAGCGGGTGGAAGGGCATGGGGGTCGTCGACACCGCCGAGGGCGAGCAGTACGTGCACGAGCAGCTCGACCTCGGCGTGGGGGAGGCCGTCTACGGGCTCGGCGAGCGCTTCGGCCCGCTGGTCAAGAACGGCCAGACCGTCGACATCTGGAACGAGGACGGCGGCACCAGCAGCGAGCAGGCGTACAAGAACGTGCCGTTCTACCTGACCAACCGCGGCTACGGCGTGCTGGTCGACCACCCCGGCAAGGTGTCCTTCGAGGTCGGCTCCGAGCTGGTCTCCCGCACCCAGTTCAGCGTGGCCGGGCAGTCACTGTCCTATCTGGTCATCTACGGCCCCACCCCGGCCGACATCCTGCGCAAGTACACCGCGCTGACCGGGCGGCCGGCCCTGCCGCCGGCCTGGTCCTTCGGGCTGTGGCTGACCACCTCGTTCACCACCTCCTACGACGAGGAGACGGTGACCAGCTTCGTCGACGGGATGGCCGAGCGGGACCTGCCGCTGAGCGTCTTCCACTTCGACACGTTCTGGATGCGCGAGTTCAGCTGGTGCGACTTCGAGTGGGACGCGCGGATCTTCCCCGACCCGCCGGGCATGCTCAAGCGGTTGTCCGACCGGGGACTGCGGACCTGCGTGTGGATCAACCCGTACATCGCGCAGCGCTCGTCGCTGTTCGCCGAGGGCATGGCGGCCGGCTACCTGGTGCGCAAGCCCGACGGCGACGTGTGGCAGTGGGACCGCTGGCAGGCCGGCATGGCGCTGGTCGACTTCACCAACCCGGACGCCTGCGAGTGGTACGCGGGCAAGCTGCGGGCCCTGCTGGAGATGGGCGTCGACGCGTTCAAGTCCGACTTCGGCGAGCGCATCCCGCTCGACGTGGTCTGGCACGACGGCTCGGACCCGGAACGGATGCACAACTACTACACCCAGGTCTACAACCGGGTGGTCTTCGACGTGCTGCGCGAACACCGCGGCGAGGGCGAAGCCGTGGTGTACGCGCGCTCCGCGACCGTCGGCGGCCAGCAGTTCCCGGTGCACTGGGGCGGCGACAACTCCTCCACGTACGAGTCGATGGCGGAGAGCCTGCGCGGCGGGCTGTCCCTGGCGGCCTCGGGCTTCGGCTTCTGGAGCCACGACATCGGCGGCTTCGAGGGGCTGCCGGACCCGGCGGTGTTCAAGCGCTGGATCCCGTTCGGGCTGCTCTCCTCGCACAGCCGGTTGCACGGCAACCAGACGTACCGGGTGCCGTGGCTGTTCGATGAGGAGGCCGTCGACGTGCTGCGCTCGTTCACCCGGCTGAAGCTGTCGCTGATGCCGTACCTGTTCGAAGCGGCCGGGCGCGCGCACCGCGAGGGCCTGCCGGTGATGCGGCCGATGGTCTTCGGTTTCCCGGACGACCCGGCCGTCACGCACCTGGACCGGCAGTACCTGCTCGGCGACAACCTGCTGGTCGCGCCGGTGTTCAGCGAGGCGGGGGACACGTCGTACTACGTGCCGGCCGGCCGCTGGACCCGGTTCGGCACCGGGGAGGTCGTCGAGGGGCCGGGCTGGGTGCACGAGACGCACGGCTTCGCCAGCGTGCCGCTGCTGGTGCGGCCGGACTCGGTGCTGGCGGTCGGAGCCCGCACGGACCGGCCGGACTACGACTACCGCGACGGAATCACGCTGCAGATCTTCGAGCTGGCCGAGGGCACCCGGACGACGACCGTGCCGGGACCGGCGGGGGAGCCGGCGACGACCTTCGAGGTGACCCGGTCGGGCGGCACCGTGCGGGTCGTCCGCACCGGGGCGGCAGCGCCGTGGCGGGTGCGCGCCGGTGACTCGGTGGCCGACGTGGCTGCCGACGTCGCGACCTGCGAGCTGCGGCTGCCGTAAAGATCGGATATCGGGTCGGTGGGGCGGGCAATTCCCGCCTCACCGCCGCGTTTCGGGCGTGCTGCCACGTTGTCACCGTCCATGAACACCTTGTTACAGAAGATTGCTCTCCTCCACTCGCGCCTGCCAGCGATATCTGGCAATGTCGGGGTCAGGGCTGTGAGCTGGGCCACTGTGAGCCAGCGGTTTGCCCGGACGGAGGATCGATGATGATTCCACGACCGACGACGCCCCGGCGGCCGTCACGATGGGCCGCGATGATCGGGGTGACGGCCCTCTTCGCCTCGCTCGCGGCCTGTTCCAGCGGACCCGAGGGCACGGTGGTCAACCTCTACGGCGGAGCCAGCGGCACCGGCTTCGACAAGATCATCGCCGACTGCAACCAACAGGCGGCCGGCCGTTACACCATCGTCGGCAATCTGCTCCCCAGCGACGCCGACGGCCAGCGCGACCAGTTCGTCCGGCGGCTCGCCGCCAAGGACGACGGCATGGACCTGCTCGGCATGGACGTCACCTGGACCGCGGAGTTCGCCGAGGCCAAGTGGATCCGCGAACTGACCGGGGACCAGAAGGCCCAGGCGACCAAGGACACCCTCCAGCCACCGATCGACACGGCGACCTGGAAGGACAAGCTCTACGGCGTACCGCGCACGACCAACGTGCAGCTGCTGTGGTACCGCAAGTCGCTGGTGCCCACGCCGCCCAAGACCTTCGACGAGATGATCGCGATGGCCCAGCAGCTCAAGGCCCAGGGCAAGCCCTACGAGATCGGGCTCACCGCGGCCCAGTACGAGGGCTACGTGGTCAACGTCAACAACCTGATCACCGCGTACGGCGGCACGCTGGTCAACGAGGACAGCTCCGAGCCCACCATCGACGACAAGACCGTGCAGGCGCTGACGCTGCTGCGCAAGCTCGCCACCTCGGGGGTCACCAGCGCGTCGCTGTCCAACGCCCAGGAGCCCGAGGTCTTCGCCGACCTGCAGGCCGAACGGTCCGCCTTCTCGCTCAACTGGCCGTACGTGCTCAGCGCCATGCGCGAGGCCAACCCGGACCTGGTCGACGACCTCGGTTACGCGCCCTACCCGTCGGTCGACGGCGGGCCGCCCAAGGTGACGCTCGGCGGGATGAACTACGCCATCAGCACCTACAGCAAGCATCCGGAGGAGTCGTTCGAAGCGGCCATGTGCCTGCGCAACCAGAAGAACGCGCTCAGCGCCGCCATCGACGCCGGTGACGTACCGGCGCTGGCCACGGTCTTCGAGCTCCCCGAGTTCAAGAAGGCGTACCCGATGGCCGACGTCATGCGGACCGAGCTGGAGGCCGCCGTGCCCCGCCCGGTGTCGCCGGTGTACCAGAACATCTCGACGCTCGTCTCCACCACACTCTCGCCGCCGCAGAGCATCAACCCGCAGAAGGCGGCGGACGAACTGCGCGACTCCATCAAGGATGCGATCGAGGGCAAGGGGATCGTGCCATGACCGCCACACCGACCGCGGCAGCCGCTGAGGCGGCCGAGGACCGCATGGACGACGGCACCACCGAGATCGCCCGCCAGCGCCACACCGACGCCAAACGGGCCGAGCGCAAGCTGGGGCTGATGCTGGTCGGCCCGGCCGTGGTGATCATGCTCGCGGTGGCCGCCTACCCGATCATCTACGCCTTCTGGCTGTCGCTGAACAAGGCGGACCTGCGCCAGCCGGACGCCAACGAGTTCATCTGGTTCGACAACTACGTCACCGTGCTGTCCAGCCCGATCTGGTGGACCGCGTTCGGCGTCACCATGCTGATCACCATCGTCGGCGCCACCCTCGAGCTGATCCTCGGCATGCTGCTCGCGATCGTCATGCACCGCACGATCGTCGGACGGGGGCTGGTGCGCACCTCGGCGCTGGTGCCGTACGCGATCGTCACCGTGGTGGCGGCGTTCTCCTGGCGCTTCGCCTGGACCCAGGGGCTGGGCTGGCTGGCCCCGGAGAACTCGGCGCCGCTGACCGAGTTCTGGCCGTCGATCGGGATCATCATCCTGGCCGAGGTCTGGAAGACCGTCCCGTTCATGGCGCTGCTGCTGATGGCCGGCCTGGCGCTGGTGCCCGAGGACCTGCTCAAGGCCGCCTCGATGGACGGCGCGAGCCCGTGGAAACGGTTCTGGCTGGTGACCGTGCCGCTGATCAAACCGGCCATCCTGGTCGCCCTGCTGTTCCGCACCCTGGACGCGTTCCGGGTGTTCGACAACATCTTCATCCTCACCAGCGGGTCCAACAAGACCAGCTCGGTGTCGATGGTGGCCTACAGCAACCTGATCCGGGGGCTCAACCTCGGCATCGGGTCGGCGATGTCGGTGCTGATCTTCATCACCACCGGGATCATCGCGTTCGCGTTCATCAAGTTCTTCGGGGCGGCAGCGCCCGGATCCGACGCTGAGGGGAGGCGGTAGTCATGCAGCCGGAGACCACGAACCGCAAGCTGATGTGGTGGGGTGTCAACGCGATCGTCCTGCTGTACGCGTTCGTCCCGGTGCTCTGGATCGTGTCCCTGTCACTGAAGGACGACGCGACCCTCAACGACGGCAACTACATCCCGACCTCGCCGAGCAACGACAGCTACTCCGCGATCTTCAACAATCCGGACTTCCTGCGGGCCCTGGCCAACTCGATCGGCATCTGCATCATCGCCACGCTGATCGCGATCGCCTTCGGCACGATGGCCGCGTACGCCATCGCCCGGCTCGACTTCCCGGGCAAGCGGACCATCGTGGCGATGGCCCTGCTGGTGTCGATGTTCCCGCAGATCGCCCTGGTCACGCCGCTGTTCAAGATCGAGACGGCGGTCGGGCTGTTCGACACCTGGCCCGGGCTGATCATCCCGTACATCGCCTTCGCGCTCCCGCTGGCGATCTACACGCTGTCGGCCTTCTTCCGGGAGATCCCCTGGGACCTGGAGAAGGCCGCGAAGATGGACGGAGCGACGCCGTACCAGGCCTTCCGCCGGGTGATCACCCCGCTGGCCATGCCCGGCATCTTCACCACGGCCATCCTGGTCTTCATCTCGTGCTGGAACGACTTCCTGTTCGCCCTCTCGCTCACCTCGACCTCGAACGCGCGGACCGTCCCGGCGGCGATGAGCTACTTCACCGGCGCCACCACGTTCGAGAAGCCGACCGGACCGATCGCGGCCGCCGCCGTGGTCATCACCATCCCCATCGTGATCTTCGTGCTGGTCTTCCAGCGGCGGATCGTCGCGGGGCTGACCTCGGGCGCCGTCAAGGGCTGACCCATCCCACGTACCGATACACCGAGGAGCTGACGTGGCCGAGATCGTTCTGGACCATGTGGTCAAGCGTTACCCCGACGGCGCCCTGGCCGTGGACGACTTCAACCTCGAGATCGCCGACGGCGAGTTCATCATCCTGGTCGGCCCGTCCGGGTGCGGGAAGTCGACCACGCTGAACATGGTGGCCGGCCTCGAGGACATCACCGCCGGCAAGCTGATCATCGACGGTCAGGTGGTCAACGACAAAGCCCCCAAGGACCGCGACATCGCCATGGTGTTCCAGTCCTACGCGCTGTACCCGCACATGACCGTCGGCGACAACATGGGCTTCCCGCTGCGGCTGGCCGGGATGGACAAGGCGACCATCCGCAAGAAGGTCGAGCAGGCGGCCGAGATGCTGGAGCTGACCCAGCACCTGGACCGCAAGCCGGCCAACCTCTCCGGTGGCCAGCGCCAGCGGGTGGCCATGGGCCGGGCCATCGTCCGCTCGCCCAAGGCGTTCCTGATGGACGAACCACTGTCCAACCTGGACGCCAAGCTGCGGGTGCAGATGCGCACCCAGATCTCCCGGATCCAGAAGAGCCTGGGCACGACCACCCTCTACGTCACCCACGACCAGACCGAGGCGATGACCCTGGGCGACCGCGTCGTGGTCATGCGCAGCGGCGTGGTCCAGCAGGTCGGCTCGCCGGCCCACCTGTACGCCCACCCGGCGAACCTGTTCGTGGCCGGCTTCATCGGCAGCCCGTCGATGAACTTCTTCCCCGGCCGGCTGCGCCCCGACGGCGTGGTGACGGCCCTGGGCGAGGCGAAGCTGCCCGACCAGGTCCGGCAGGCGCTCAACGGCTCGACCGGCGAGCGGGAGGTGATCGTCGGCATCCGCCCGGAGCACTTCGAGGAGGCGTCCCTGGTCGGCGACAAGCCGGGCGCCACCTTCGACGCGCCGATCGACATCGTCGAGGCGATGGGCTCGGACGTCTACGCCTACTTCACCATGAAGGGCGACCAGGCCCAGTCCAAGGACCTGGAGGACCTGGCCAAGGACACCGGCAACGACCTGCACAGCGGCGGCGTCGACGTGACGGCCCGGCTGGACGCGGCCGCGAACGTCCAGCGCGGCAAGACCGCCCGGCTCTGGTACGACACGTCGAAGATCCAGGTGTTCGACGGGGCCAGCGGCAAGAACCTGGTGGCCGGCACCGACTGACCGGCGGAGGGCGAGCGCTGCCGGCGGCGGAT
>NZ_JBEZGQ010000241.1:0-9979 GCF_040650095.1 Actinoplanes sp. NPDC048791
GAGCCCCTGCTCAGCGCGCAGACGAGCGGACCGGTCCGGACAGCCGCCCGCGTCGGCACCGGCACCGGGGTCGGTGCGCCGACGAGATGGTCGTGGTCACCGGGCGCAGGACGACGGCTGGCTGGTCGTCGCGGCGAGCACCGGCGCCGGCCCGGTTCGGCCGCCGCCCGGCAGTCAGGACCTGCGGGCCGGCCAAGCGACCGGGATCCTGCTGATCGCCGACTACGCCGACCGCTGGCCGCTGTCCTCCCTGGCGCTGCTGCTGGACAACAGGCTGCTGACCGAGGCGACTGTGCCGGTACGGGTGCTGTTCCTGGCCCGCACCGACGCGGCTTGGCGGGGGCTCGCGACGGCTCTGGACCCGGGCCGGCTGGCGCTCTCGGACGAGCGGCTGGCCCCGCTCGACGCCACCGGTGCTGCGCGCCGGCAGATGTTCGAGGCGGCCCGGGACGGTTTCCTGGATTACTACGGCGCTGCTGTGCCCGTACCGGTGGATCTGCTCGCCGGCCCGGAATTCGGGCTGACCCTGGCCGTGCACATGGCTGCTCTGGTCGCGGTCGACGCGCGGCAGCGCGACCGGCCGTTGCCCACCGACCTGGCCGGGCTCACCCTCTATCTGCTGGACCGGGAACAGCTGCACTGGGCGGACCGGCACGCGGCCGGCGGCCGGTTACGCCCCGACGCGATGAAGCGGGTGGTCTTCATCGCGACGGTCTGCGGCACCCAGCCGGCCGACGCCGCGGTCACGTTGCTGCGCGACCTGCTGCCGGACGGCGTTGATCCCGCCGTCGCGGCCGACGACCACGCGGCGTGCTATCCGAGTGAGGCCACCGCCGCCCGGTGCGAGCCGCTCTACCCCGACCGGCTGGCCGAGGACTTCGTCGCGCTGACCCTGGACGGGCACGGGGTCGCCTACCCGGCCGGCGAGTGGGCCGGGCCGCTGCTGACCCGGCTGCTCGGACGCGAAGAGGACGGCTCGCCCCGGCCGTGGCTGCGGCGGGCGGTGTCCACGCTGGCCGCCGCCACTTTGCGCTGGCCGCACGTGGGCGCCGGCCACCTCTACCCGGTGCTGCGCGCGGACCCACGGCTCGCCGTCGAGGCCGGCGGCGACAGCCTCAGTACCCTGACCGCCGCCGACGGCATCGACCTGGACCTGCTCGCCGAGATCGAGGAGCACCTGCCCAAGGGCCGCTACCTGGACCTGGACGTCGCCGCCCTGGCCGTCCAGCAGCGGCTCGCCGACCAGCGGCTGGCCGCCGCGAGCAGCCCGCGCGAACGCGGTGACGTGCACGCGGACCTCGGCTACCGGCTCAACGTCACCGGCCACCGCGACCCGGCCCGCGCGGAGATGGCCGCGGCGGTGGAGTGTTACCGCGTCGCCGCCACGCCCGGCGAGCCGGATGCGGACCTCGCCCACGCGCTGATGAACCTGGCCCACACCGAGCTCGACGTCGGCCGCCGGCCGCAGGCCCTGGCCAGTGCCGAGGAGGCGAGGGATCTCTACCGCGCCCTGGCGGGACACGAGCCCGACCTGGCGTACGCGTGGTCCACGCTCGGCACCGTCCTGGCCGCCCTCGGCCGCCACGAGGAAGCGGTCGACGCCTGCACCGAGTCGGTGCGCCTCTACGAGGACCTGGCCGAGGCTGACCTGGACCAGTACGAGACCGAGCTGGCCGGCGCGCTCGGCAACCGCGGATCCTGGCGGCACAGCCTGGGCCAGTACGACCAGGCGCTGGCCGACGCCCGCCGGGCCACCGCGATCTACCGCCGCCGGGCCGCGCAGGATCCGAACGCGTACCTGCACGAGGTGGCCGCGGCCCTGGTCAACGAGGGCATGCAGCTCGACGGCCTGCGCCGCTACGCCGAGGCGGCCGAGGTGATGACCGAGTCGGTGGCGGCCTTCCGCCAGCTGGCCGACCTGCGGCCCGACTCGTTTGAGCACTTCCTGGCGACCGCGTTGAGCAACCTCAGCGAGCCGCTGTTTCACGTCGGACGCACGGCCGAGGCGCTGGCCGCGTCGGCCGAGGCGGTGGAGATCCGGCGGCGGCTGGCCGCGGCGAGGCCCGGAGTCTTCACCGCCGATCTGGCCATCGGCCTGAACAACCACGCGGTCGACCAGCTGGCGGCCGGGCAGGTCGAGGAGGCGCTCGGCACGGTGACCGAGGCGGTCGCCATCCGCCGCCGGCTCGCGGCCGGCGACCCGGCCACCTACGACCCGTACCTGGCGTCGTCGCTGAACAACCAGGGCAAGGTCCAGCTGACGCTGGGCCGCGACGCCGAAGCGGCCGGGTCGTACCGGGAGGCGACCGCGATCTACCGACGCCTGGAGGCGAAACGGCCGGCCGCGCACCGGGTCCACCTGGTCGCGACGCTCACCGGTCATGCCCGGGCGCTGCTCGCTCTGGACCGCACCGACGACGCGGTGACGGCGGCCGGAGAGGCGGCCGGACTCAGCCGTGAGCTGGACGCGGTTGATCTCGCGAGCGGACTGACCGTGCTGGCCGTGGCCCGGCAGGCGGCTGGAGCGGTCGGCGAGGCGCGGGCGGCAGCCGAGGAGGCGGTGGGCGTCTACGCGGCGCTGCCGGCCGAGGTGCTGGCCCGGCCGGAGGTCGCGGAGCTGCGTACGGAGGCCGAAGGCCTGCGCCGGTAGGAATGCGGTAGAGAAACGGTAGAAATGCTTGGCAACATTCCCCGGTTACCCACCGCTTTCCGCGCTGAATCAGCGCTGGTGATCTTATCCAATCGTGCGGTAGCGTTCGCTCCATCGTCGGCCGCCGATCATCGGATCGCGGGTGCAGGAAACCGTCTCGGCCCTTTCCGGGCTTGGAAAGAAGGCGATGGCGCGTGCGGATGTGGCAATTCGCTCCCGGGATGATTCCCTAGTGTCGCTCGACCGGCCACGTGTCGATTTGGCGGTGCCTCGTGAGCTGGGCATACACAGCGCCGCCCCTATGGCCGGCAGCGACGATGACCTCCCGACCTATGTGGCGCGCGATTTCGACTCCCAGCTGAAGATCGCGCTTGCCGCTAATCTGCCGGGCCGTGGCAACTTCGTGATCATGGTCGGGGGTTCCTCGACGGGCAAGACTCGTTCCCTGTACGAGGCGATCTACGAGCTCGTACCGGAATGGAATCTGGTCCAGCCGGCCGATGCGGCCGAGCTGCTCGACGTGAAGAACTCGCCGCCCCGTGAAACAGTTTTCTGGCTCGACGAATTGCAGCAGTATCTAGGTGGTCATCCGCCGTTGACTTCTGAATGCGTCCGGGCCTTGGTTCGACACGGCAATCTCGTCGTCGGGACGCTGTGGCCGGACCAATACGCCAAGTGGACCGCTGGTCGCGAGGACGTACACCGGCTGGTGAAGAGCGCCTTCCTGATCCCGGTGCCCGATGCGTTGAACGCCGAGGAGCTGTCCAAGGCGGAGGCGATCGCCGAGCAGGACGTGCGGATCCGAGATGCGCTCGACGCGCGCGAGGTTGGCCTGACCCAGGTGCTCGCCGGCGGCCCGCGGCTCGTCATGTGCTGGGAACAACCCGCCAACGCCTATGCCAAGGCCATGATCACCGCCGCGGCCGACGCCCATCGGCTCGGTGTGCAGTCGCCCTTGAGCGCGGGTCTGCTGACTGCGGCAATGTTCGGCTACTTGAGGGCGCATCAGCGCGTGCGATCGGCGGATTACTGGTTGTCCGCGGCGTTGCCGCATGCCACCGAACCGCTCTACGGCGACGTGTCGCCTCTCTTTCCGGTCGACGACGGGCGCGCGGGGACTCTGGCGGGATACACGATCGCGGACTACTTGGCTCAGCACGTGCGGCGAAAGCGGCGCACTGAGCCTGTCCCGCATCATGCATGGCAGGCGCTGGTGACAAAGCTGCGCCGACCCGAGGATCTTCGACGCCTGGCAGCCGGCGCCGTCGCCCGGCTCCGCTACTGCTACGCCGAACGCGCGCTGAGGAGACTGGTCGACGAATTCGACGACGGCCGGGCCGCGGCCGAGTTGGCCGACCTGCTCGTGCGGCAGGACCGGCTCGATCGGGCTGTCGAAGTCCTTCGCCGCCGATTGGAGACACACCCTCAAGACCTGTTGGCCGGCAGAAAGCTTACGCACGTGCAGGAGCTGTGGCGGCGAGTCCAGAAGGTCCGTCCGCCGATCGACCCCCGTGCCCGCGACATACCCGGAGTGGTCGCCGAGATTTTGTTCGATGGCGGCGTCTGCGATGAGCTGCGCAGGGAAGCGGACGCTGGTAACGCGATCGCAGCCGAGCGATTGATCGAGATCCTCGCGGAACGCGGCTGCCTTCGAGAAATCCGGGAACGTGCGGAGCTCGGTGAGGTGATGGCCGCGGAGGCCCTCGCGGACCTCTACGCGGGCTGGGGCGAAGTGGATCTACTGCGTGACCGCGCGAAGGCTGGAGACCGCGCCGCTGACTTGCGCCTGGGGAAGATGACCCATCTCGCGGCCCGCCGGGCGGGCGTCACGAACGAGATTGACGGCCTGCGGACGGCGGTCGACGAGGGCAGGCCCGAGGCGTCGCTGCAGCTGTGCACCTTGCTGTTCGAGCTGCGCGATGAACGGAACCTGAAGGCCGAACTGAACGCCGGCACCACCGGCGCGGCGGAGCGGCTCATCGCCCTGTACACCGCGCAGGACCATCCCTCGCTGATCCGGCTGCGAGCCTTCGGCCTGGACGCGGATGGACAACTCGTCACCCCGGAACAGACCCCTTGAACTTACGTGGAAAGGACCATCGATGGCTGCCGAGCTGACCGCCGCGGAATACGCCTACCTGATCATCTTGCAAGCGGAGGGTCGGGAGATCTCCAACACCGAGATGTTCGAGTTCTACGAGGTCCGGCTGAGGAAGCCGGACTACGAGAAACTCAACGCGGACGGCTACGTGATCTCCACAACGAAGCGCAGCCCTTACCGACACGTCATCACCGACAGGGGCAGCAAGGTTCTCGGCGAGGCGTTGACGATCGACCAGGGCCGAGTTGCAGGAGGCGCTAAGCGTTCGGCCGGGGAGCGGCAGCTGTTCTGGGCGGCCATGGTGGCCCAGCACAAGCTTTTGCTGGCCAAGGGAAACGGCACCTCGGCCGTGATCGAGAAGCCGCTCGATCTGGACAGCAGAATTCGGGCTGCATACACGAAGCTCGCTGGTGCGCCGGGCGACTATGTCAATCTGACCGAGCTGCGACCGCTGATCGGCGACATCGCGAAGGCTGAGGTCGATAGGGCGTTGGTGCGGCTGCTCGACTCGCCCGATGTGCGGCTGGAGCCGGAGCCGTTCGGGCACCGGATCGGTGCCGAGGAGCGGAAGGCTGCCGTCCACATCGGCGGTGAGGACCGGCACAAGCTGGCGATCGGCCTGCGATGACCGAGGAGGAGCGCACCGCGCTTGCCGCGCTACGGCTCAGCTGGGTGCTGGCGCCGGACGACGTATGGCGACGCTCGCCGTTCCATGTCGACGGGCTGCACGAATCCGTGATCCGGGATGTGCGCGACGGCATCGCTGAAGCCGAGGCGAGTGTTGACGCGAGTCCGATCGGTCTTGTACTCGAGGGCCGGCACGGTACGGGTAAGACGCATCTGCTGGGGTGGGTCCGAGAGCAAGTGCAGCAACAGGGAGGCTACTTCTTCCTGATCAGTCTCCTCGATGGCCGGGACTTCTGGGACGGCCTGCTGGTTTTCCTCCTCGACGGCATGGCGCGGGAAGTGCCTAACGGCGAGACCCAGCTGCGGTTGCTGCTTCGACGCCTGGCATCCCGGGTCGGGGCGCCACGGTCTGATCGACGGGCAGTGATCGGAGAGACCGAGCTGACCCGGGCCGCGCTGGACGCTTTCGTCGGCGGACTGCGTGAGTCGGACAGCCACGTCGCTCACCAGTGCCGTGACACATTGCGAGCGCTCGCTCTGCGCGCCTCGGACAAAGAGGAGCACCAGGACGTCGCGGACAACTTCTTTGCCGGAGGAGAGGAGGGAGTCGCGGGGGAGCGCCATGCCTGGGGAATCCGTGCGAGGTCGCGGACAGCGCAGGAGATGGTCCGTGAGATCTCCTGGCTGCTGGCGCTGACCGGCCCGTCGGTGATCGCCTTTGACCAGATCGATACGGCCGTGGCCCAGTCGGCGATGCAGGAGGACCTGGTGAAGTCCTCCGCCGGCGAGGTGGACCTGCGGCAGGCAGCAGTCCTCGTGGGCCTTGCCAGCGGTCTGACCGACCTGCGTGACGTGACTCGTCGAACCTTGACAGTGGTGGCCAATCTCTCGACCACCTGGGATCTGATCGAGGGACGAGCACCGTCGTCGTTTCCCGCGAGGTTCCGCCGCTGCATGGCGCTCGAAGGCATGCAGAACCCCCGGATCGCTCGCGAGATCATCCAAAAGCGATTCGCGGCGCGCTTCGCAACGGTGGGATTCAAGCCGCCCTATCCCACGTGGCCCATAAAGGAACAGGTTTTCGAGGAGGCGCGGTCCTATTCACCGCGCAGGTTGCTCGTCACCATCGACCGGCACATCCGGGGCTGCCTGATCAAGGGCAACGTCCGCGAGTTGAGCCGTCTCGGCGACGTGCCCACCGAGGACCAGGTGAACGAGACGGCGGACACGACGGTGCCGGCGATCTCCGACGGAGAGCTGGCTCGGATCGAGGCGCGCTTCGAGGAGCTGCGACGAAAGGCGGACGTCACTTCGCCGCTCGAGCGCGACACCGAGGACGCAGCATTCCCCGCGCTGCTCGCCGCCGGTCTGCAGGCCTGGATCGCCGAGCGAGGCGACGAGGGGAAGAAGTTCAGCATCGATCCGCCTCCCAGCTCCAAGCCGGACCTGCATGCCCGGATTCGCCGTGACCTCGACGAGCGGTCGGAGGAGGAGCGCGCAACCTCGCCTGACCAGGCGCGCACGGAGGACCAGATGCACTGGTCTTTCCGAGGAATCAGCGACACCCATCACGGCGTGGCCGCGCTGCACCGGATCCGCCGGGCCCGCACCGCCGCCGGCCTCAATCCGGATGTCGCCAAGCGCAAGCTCTTTCTCCTGCGTAACGGCCCCTGGAGCCAGTCCGCCAAGACCCAGGAGGTCGTCCGCCAGCTCGAACGCGACGGCGGCGTCACCCTCAGCGTCGACGACTCCGACCTGCGGGTCCTCGCCGCCCTGCACGGCTTGCGGGACGAGAACCCGGCGCAGCTGCACGCCTGGCTCGTGCGCTACCGACCCACCGAGCAGATCACCCTCTTCAAGGAAGCCCTGGCCGACGCCGATGCCTGGACCGGCGAAACGACACATGCGGAACGCGTGCCTGAGCCAGATGAGGCTGAGGTGAGGACGAGCGGCTTCACCATCGGCTACGGCGTCGACGACGATGCGCCCGCCCCGCTGTCCCTCGAAGCGTTGCGCAAGCACGCGGCCATCTTCGCCGCGTCGGGTTCTGGCAAGACCGTGCTGCTGCGCCGGCTCGTGGAGGAGTGCGCGCTGCTCGGTGTCTCGGCCATCGTGCTGGATCCGAACAACGACCTGGCGCGGCTGGGGGATCCGTGGCCGGAGCCGCCGGCCGGCTGGCGTCCCGGTGATGCCGAACGCGCGGCCCGCTACCTGGCCGAGACCGAGGTGCTGACCTGGACGCCGCGGCGGGAGTCGGGGCGGCCGTTGAGTTTCCAGCCGTTGCCCGACTTCCCCAGCGTGCTCGACGATCCGGACGAGTTCGGCGCGGCGGTCGAGGCCGCGGTGACCGCCCTGGCTCCGCGGGCCAACCTGGTCGGCCGGACGTCCCGGGTGCATCTGGGTACGGCCGTGCTGCGGCGGGCGGTCGAGCATTTCGGCCGGCAGGGCGGCCATGACATCCGGGCGCTCATCGCGTTGCTGTCCGATCTGCCCGACGGGGTCAGCGGGCTCGACGACGCCACCAAGATCGCCGCCGGGCTCGCGCAGACGCTCACCGCCTCGATGGACAACGATCCGATGTTCGGTGGCGGCGGCACCCCGGCGGATCCCGGCATCCTGCTGACCCCGTCGCCCGGTAAGCGGGCTCGGATCTCGGTCATCAGCCTCGTCGGCCTGCCCGCGGACGACGCCCGGCAGGGGTTCGTCAATCAGCTCCAGATGGGGCTGTTCGCCTGGATCAAGAAACATCCGGCCAAGGACCGCCCGCTACTGGGGCTGCTGGTGATGGACGAGGCGCAGACGTTCGCGCCGTCGGGGGCGATGACCGCGTGCACCCAGAGCACGCTGGCCCTGGCCTCACAGGCCCGCAAGTACGGCCTCGGGCTGATCTTCGCCACCCAGGCGCCGAAGAACCTGCACAACCGCATCCCCGGCAACGCGGCCACGCACTTCTTCGGCCGGCTCAGCGTGCCCATCCAGATCGACGCCGCCCGGGAGATGGCCAAGGTCAAGGGCGGCGACGTGCCGGACATCGGCAACCTCACCGCGGGCGAGTTCTACATCGCACTGGAGGGCGAGGCGCCGCACAGGACGCGTACGCCGATGTGTCTCAGCCATCACCCGAGCAGCCCGCTGACCGACGAGGAGGTCATGGTCCGCGCGCGGGCCTGAAAGCTTCACTCGTACGGGCGCAGCAGCGCGGCCAGCTCGGCGCGGCCGATCTCCTCCAGGGCGCCGGGCAGGTCGGACAGCCGTCCCCGGTTCTCCAGCCAGCCCCACAATTCACGGGGCTCGTCGCCGGACCGGAACCGGCGCACCTCGTACGAGGGCACCCCGACGACGTCGGCCAGGTCCTGCCAGTCGTAGGTGAGCCGCCGCACGACCTCGAGTTTCACCCGGCCGGGCAGTTCCGGGGCCGGCGGCACCGGCCGTGCCGGGGTGGCCGCGACCGGCAGAAGCTTTCCGAGCAGGGCGAAGAGCACCTCCGCGGACGCCTTGGCGGCGAAGGCCTTGAACCGGTCGTCCTTGTCGAAGTTCGCGTGGTCCATCACGGCCTTGGCGACCAGCCAGTGCGGGACCTGCTGCTCGTGGGCGACCGTGGCGATGGTCGCCGCCTCCATCTCCAGGGCCAGGATCGAGCGCTGGGTGCCCTTGAGCCGCTGCCAGATGTCCGGGTCGGCCATGACGGCGCTGCCGCTGGCCATCGGCCCCGGCACGACCACGAACGGCAGCCGCTCCGGCCCGTCGACGTCGTCGTACAGGCGGCGCGCGATGGAGGTCCGGCCGGCATCGGTCAGCGCCCAGCCGGCGCCCTGCCGGGTGATGAGCCCCTTCGACTGGAGCTGCTCCAGCCCCGGCACCCACGTGCCGTGCGGGAAGTAGCGCTGGCGGGCCGGATGCGTCCGCGGGTCCTGATCTTTGTGGAGCTGTTCCAGATACCAGAGCGCCGCCTCCTCCTCGGTCGCGGTGCCGTGGCTCGGCAGGTCCGACGGGTCGAAGTCCTGGACCGCGCGGGCCCACCGGGCGTCCAGCGGGAACTGCTGCGGATCGGGCTGGAAGACGTCGCCGTAGTCCTTGCCCTCGTCCCACTCGTAGGCCGGCGCGGCGATGATCACGTCACCCGCCGCCGTGTCACCGGGATTGCCGGCGCACACCCCGCACATGGCCAGGCAGGCCGGCTGCAGCTTCTCGGTCAGCGCGGTGGCGATGGGGCTGGTGCCCCGGCCACCCATCCGGACCGGGCGGGCGAGCGCCACCGAGAGCCGCACCCCGCTCCCGGGCTCGTACGTGGCGGTGGCGTACGGCTGCGGGCCCCCGGCCCCGTGCTCCTGCCACGGCGACATCCCGGCCACCGCCTTCGCCGCGTCGTACTCCTCTTTCAGCGCGGTGATGACGAGGACATCCACGCGTGCGCTCTGCTGGGTCATCGGACCGTCCGGGTTCGCGGAGGGACAAGGGACGCTGGCGACTCGACCGCCCGGAGCTTAGACCGGACCGGACCCGATCGGGCGACGGTGACCGGCCGACGGTGGAAATACGGTAGAACCGCGCCTCAGCATGTGTGGGGTGCCCGGCGTCGGCGCGGTGGTGGCGGCCGCCGC
>NZ_JBEZGQ010000242.1:0-9932 GCF_040650095.1 Actinoplanes sp. NPDC048791
CGAGCACCGGCTGGGTGCCGGCGGCCGCCGGGTAGAGGATCGTCGGCTCGCCCAGCCGCTCGGTCCAGGCCCGCTCGGACGCCTCGTTGTCCTGCCGGGCCAGCCAGGCCAGGTAGTCGGTGAAACCGGCGCGGGGCCCGGGCACCGGCCGGCCGGCGTACGCGCCGAACAGGTCCCGCAGCACCAGCTCGCGCGACCAGCCGTCCCAGAGCAGCAGGTGGTAAGTGAAGAGCAGCCGGTCCCGTCCGCCGGGCCGCCGCACCACGGTGAGGCGGGCCAGCGGCGGCTTCGCGAGGTCGAAGGGGCGCGCCCGGTCGGCCGCCATGAGCTCGTCGAGTCCGGCCTCGTCGGTTTCGACGACCTCGACGACCGCGGACACCTCGGTGCCGAGGATCGCCACCGGCTGATCGCGGCCCTCGTCGGTGAAGGCCAGCCGGGTGGCCGGGTGCGCGCGCAGGACCGCCGCGAAGGCCCGTTCCAGGGCGGGCACGTCGATCCGGTAGTTCACGTCGAAGGCGTTCTGGGCCAGGTAGACGTCCGCGTCCCCGGCCAGCTTGGCCTGGAAGAACAGCCCGTCCTGCAACGGCGACAGCGGCCATTCCTGCTGCGCGGGGGCCAGCGAGGCCGCCCAGCCGTCGGCGATCGCCCGGGTGGCGTCCAGCCCGAGGCCCTCGTCGGCGTAGGTGAAGACCGCGTGCAGCTCCGGGCCGCGGGCCCAGACGTTGACCTCCAACAGGTACGGCGTCCCGAGGTCGTCGTCCGGCCGCACCTTGATGTCCTCGTCGGCGGCGGACCAGTCCCCGGTGTCGTCGCCGAACCGGCCCAGGTAGTTGAAGAGCACCTGCGGTGTGCCGAGGCGGGCCAGCGCGGCGGCCGAACGCGGGTTGACGTAGCGCAGCAGCCCGAAGCCGAGGCCGTCGTCGTCGCGGCTCGCCGCGGGCAGGCGTACCGGGGCGATCGAGGTGAACCAGCCGACCGTGCGGGACAGGTCGGCATCGCCGAGCGGCTCACGGCCGTGGCGTTCCAGGTCGACCACGAGGTCGGCCTCGGCGCCTCGCCACTGGTTGACCGCGGTGTGCAGCGCGGCGAGCAGCTTGCCGGTGACGTCGCCGCTGAGCAGGGCCGGGTCCACGGGGATGCGCACTTCGTGGTCGCGGGTCCGGCCCACGGTCAGTCCGAAGGTCAGCGCGTCCGGGTCGAGCTCGCCGCCGGGGGCCAGGGAGCGCTGCCAGTGCGGGAACTCGGCGAGACGGGACGCGCTGCCGGCCTCCTCGGCGAGCTGCCGGGCGAAGGTCCGCAGTGAGGTGCCGACCTGGTCGAGGGCGCGTCCCTCGTAGGCCTGACGCAGGTCCTCGGTGAGGATGTGCCAGGAGACGCCGTCCACCACCAAGTGGTGGGCGACCAGCAGCAGGCGGCCCTGCCGGTCCGGCCCGGCGTCGAAGAAGACTGCTTCCAGCACGCGGCCGGCGTCCGGGTCGAGCCGGGCGACGGCGGCTTCGGCCTCCCGCTGGATGGCGTCGAAACCCTCCACGGTGGTCAGCGTGACCTGACCGGTCGGGGTGATCTCCTGGGACCAGAGCATCGGGGCGGGGCGGCTCAGGCGCAACCGCAGGGCGTCGTGGCGTTCGACCAGGGCATCGAGGGCGGTCTGCAGGCGGGCCGCTGTCGCGCCGGGCGGGGTGCGGATCAGGTCGGACTGATGCACGCGGTTGATGCCGCCGCCCAGCTCGGCCAGCCGGTGCACGATCGGCAGCAACGCCACCTCTCCGACACCGTCACTCGGCGCAGCCGCCGGGGCGATCTTCACCTCGGCCAGCGCGGCCGGGGTGCGCTTGACGAACACGTCGCGCGGGGAGATCCGTACGCCGCTGCGCTTGGCCCGGTTGACCAGCTGGATGGCGACGATGCTGTCCCCACCGAGGGCGAAGAAGTCACCGTCGGCCGGCACCGGCACACCGAGCACCTCGGCGAACAGCTCCCGCAGCGTGGTGACCGCGGGCGACTCGCCGGCGGCTGTCGGCACAGCCCGGGTCTCGGCGGCCGGCGCCGGCAGGGCCTCACGGTCGAGCTTGCCGTTGACGGTCAGCGGCAGCGCGTCCAGCGTCACGAACGCCGCCGGGACCATGTAGTCGGGCAGGGTCGTGGCGAGGTGCGCGCGGATCGCGTCGGCGTCGGGCCGGGTGCCGGCCCGGGCGACCAGATAGGCGACCAGCCGGCCGTCCCGCACGACCACGGTCGCGTCGGAGACGCCGCCCAGCGCCAGCAGCGCCGAGATGATCTCGCCCAGCTCGATCCGGTAACCGCGGATCTTCACCTGGTGGTCGGAGCGGCCCAGGTAGACCAGTTCGCCGTCCTCCCAGCGGGCCAGGTCACCGGAGCGGTAGAGCCGGCCCGTCCCGAACGGGTCGGCCACGAACCGGGACGCGGTCAGCGCCGGCCGGTCCAGGTAGCCGCGGGCGAGCTGGTCACCGGCCACGTACATCTCGCCGGTCACGCCCTCGGGCACCGGCTGCAGGTAGGCGTCCAGGACGTGCACGGTCAGGCCGGGCAGGGCGGTGCCGATGACGCTGGGCCGGCTCACGTCGTCCGGGTGCAGGGCGCGGAACGAGACGTGCACGGTGGTCTCGGTGATGCCGTACATGTTGATCAGTTGCGGGGTGGTGTTGCGGGCGTACCAGGCGACCAGGCGGGACAGGTCCAGGGCCTCGCCGCCGAAGACGACGTAGCGCAGCGGCAACCGGTCGGGCTCGGCCGCGTCCGCCTCGATCAGCGGGTAGAACGCGGACGGGGTCTGGTTGAGGACGGTGACGCCCTCGTCGCCCAACAGGGTCCGGAAGCGCTGCGGGTCACGGGCGACATCGTGCGGGACGACGACCAGCCGGCCGCCGTACAGCAGCGGGCCCCACAGCTCCCAGACCGAGAAGTCGAAGGCGTACGAGTGGAACATCGTCCACACGTCGTCCGGGCCGAAGCTGAAGTGCCGCTCAGCCGCGGCGAACAAGGTCAGCACGTCGCGGTGGGTCACCACGACACCCTTGGGTTTGCCGGTCGAGCCGGAGGTGTAGATGACGTACGCCGCGTTCGCGCCGCTCAGCGCCACCTGCGGGCGGGAGTCCGGGCGGCCCGGCGCGTCGACCGGCACACCGCCGTCGCCGATCAGGCAGACCGGTGCCGCGTCGCCGAGGATGTACTCCTGCCGGGCGGCCGGGGCGCCCAGGTCCACCGGCACGTAGCAGCCGCCGGCCTTGATGACGGCGAGCAGCGCCACGATCAGGTCGGCGCCGCGGGGCAGCGCGACGGCGACCCGCGACTCCGGGCCCACGCCGCGGGCGATCAGCTCGTGGGCCAGCCGGTTCGAGCGGGCCTCCAGCTCGGCGTAGGTCAGAGTGCTGTCGCCGGCGGTCACCGCGACGGCGTCCGGGCGGTCCAGGCACAGATCGAGGGTGGTGTCGCGGACCTCGACGGTCTCGCCGCCGGTGGCCGTCGCACCCAGGTCCAGGGTGGACACCGGCCGGTCGAGCCCGTCGGCGAACTGGTCCAGGATGCGGTGCACCAGACCGGCCAGCCGTTCGGCGGCCGCCGCCCCGATCGCGGCGTCGTACTTGACCTCCAGCGTCAGGTCGTCGCCGGGGAAGGCGACCAGCGACACCGGGTAGTGCGGTGAGTCCGTACCGGTGAAGCCGCGCACGCCGAGGCCCTCGGCGTCGCCGCCCTCGACGGCCGGGAAGTTCTCCACCACCACCATCGAGTCGAACAGCTCCCGCACCCCGGCCAGCCGGTTGAGCTCGGCCAGGCCGACCTGCTGCACGTCCAGCACGTCGGTCTGCTGCTCCTGGAGGCGGCGCAGCACGTCGCCCAGCGGCTCGTCCGGACGCCAGCCCATCGGCACCGGCACGGTGTTGATGAGCAGCCCGACGATGGTCTCCACGCCGCTGAGGTCGCCGCCGCGGCCGGAGACCGTGGAGCCGAAGACCACGCGGTCGCGGCCGAGCAGCCGGCCGAGCAGCAGACCCCAGGCGCCGTGCACGAGCGTGCTGACGGTGACGCCGTTGGTCCGGGCGACCTCGGCCAGCTCGCGGCTGCGGGCGAAGACGGCGAAGGCGCTGTCGTGGTGCGACACCGTGGTGACGTCCGGGTACAGGGTGGTCGGCTCCACGCCGGCCAGCGCGGTGGCCCAGGCGGCGCGGGCGGCCTCGCGGTCGCGGGTGACGACGGACTCCACGTGGTCGCGGAAGGTCGCGGCCGGGGCCGGCAGCTCCCGCCCGTGGTACGCCGCCACCACGTCCGAGAACACCAGCGGGTACGACCAGCCGTCGGCCAGGATGTGGTGCATCGTCTCGATCAGCCGGTGCTCGGTGGCGCTGAGCGAGACCAGCGCGTACCGCAGCACCGGCGCCTGGGCCAGGTCGAACGGCTGGGCCAGCTCGGCCGCGGCGATCTCGGCGAGGCGTTCGGGGCTGTCCGCGACGTACTCGCGCCACGGCACCTGCACGTCGGCCGCGATGACCTGCACGATGCGCCCGTCGCGCAGCTCGCGGAACGAGGCCCGCAACGCGTCGTGGCGGCGGACGGCGGCCTCGACCGCACGGCGCAGGCGGGCCGGGTCGACCGCACCGGTCAGCTCGGCGATCTGCTGCACCGCGTACGTGTCCACCTCGGCGGTCACCGAGTGGAAGTACATGCCCTCCTGCAACGGCAGCAGCGGCAGCACGTCGGTGGCGTCGGCGAACGCGTCCACGTCGTCCTGGGTCAGCGTGACCAGCGGGAAGTCCGACGGCGTGTGCCCGGCGACGTCGGCAGTGGCCAGCTCACGCAACGCGGCCATCCACTGCTCGCCCAGGGCGATGACCCGGTCCTCGCCGAGGATGCCGGCCGGCCAGGACAGCGTCGCGGTGAACACGTCGCCGGTGGCGTGCGCGTTGATCTCCAACGGCATAGCCGGGTTGGCCGGGTCGACACCCTCGCGCAGCGGCGCGGCGGGACTCCAGTCGCCACCGCCGTCGGCGCCGAAGCGGCCCAGGTAGTTGAAGAGGATCTGCGGCGCCGGGCCGAAGTCCTCGTCGTGCAGCCAGCGCAGGTGGCCGTACCCGATGCCGTCGGCCGGCACCGCCCGCAACTGCTCCTTGATCGCGCGGGCCGCGGCGGCGACGTCGCCGTCCGGGCCGGGGTCGAGCCGCACCGGGTGGATGGCGGTGAACCAGCCGACCGTGCGGGACAGGTCCAGGTCGCCGGTGCGGCCGTGGCCCTCCAGGCTGACCAGCACCGGCGCGTTCCGGCCACGCCAGCGGTTGACCGCGACGGCGAGGCCGGTGAGCAGCACGTCGTTGACGCCGCCGTACATGGCGGCCGGGACGGTCGACAGCAGGGGGACGGTCACGTCGGCGGGCAGGCTGACGGTGATCGAGCGGACCGTGGCGGCGGTGTCGACGGCCGGGTCCACGGGCCGGTCACCCAGGTCGGGACCCGGTTCGGCCAGGGTCGCGCGCCAGAAGCCGGCCTGGTCGGAGTAGTCGGCCCCGGTGGCGGCGAAGGTGCGGAACGACGCGCCGACCTCGTCCAGCGCGACCGGGCGGCCGGCGCGGACATCGGCCCAGGCGCGGGCCAGGTCGCCGGTGATGATGCGCCAGGAGACGCCGTCGATGACGAGGTGGTGGATGACCAGCGTCAGCTTGCGGCCGGTCCAGACCGCTTGCAGCATGATCCCGCGGGCGGGGTCCAGCCGCCGGATCGCCTCGTCCTCGTCGGGGGCGAAAAGGTCGGCGGCCCGCAGGCCGGGCGGCGGCACGTGCAGGGTGCCGTCGAACGTGGCCCGGAGCAGGTCGTGCCGGTCCACCAGCGCCTGCAGGATGGTCTCCAGCTGCGCGCGGGTCAGCGCGGGCGGGGTGTGCCAGGCCATCGACTGGTAGAAGTGGCCCAGCGGGGTCGCCGACTTCACCGTCTCGGCCAGCATCGGGGTCAGCGCGATGTCGCCCAGACCGCTGTCGGTGCGGACCTCCACGGTCGCCGCGGGCAGCGCGGCCGCGAGCGCCTGCACGGTACGGCGGCGGAACACGTCCCGCGGCGTGACGTGCAGCCCGGCCTTGCGGGCCCGGCCGGCGACCGCGATCGAGGAGATGCTGTCCCCTCCGATGGCGAAGAAGTCGTCGTCGATGCCGACCTGCGGCAGGCCGAGCACATCCGCGTAGATGCCGCAGAGCAGGCTCTCCCGCTCGTCGCGCGGGCCCCGGGCAGCCGACATGACCGGGGCGCCCGGCGGCAGGGCGGCGGCGTCGAGCTTGCCGTTGACGGTCAGCGGCAGGGCGGCCACGACGGCGTACAGCGACGGGACCATGTAGGACGGCAGGCGTTCGGTGAGCGCGGCCCGGACCTCGGCCGGCTCGACCGGGCCGACCAGGTAGGCGACTAGCTTGCCGTCGCGGGCCAGCACGACGGCCTGGCGGACGCCCGGCACGGCGGCGACCGCGCTCTCCACGTCACCCAGCTCGATCCGGTAGCCGCGGATCTTGACCTGGTCGTCGCTGCGGCCGAGGAAGTCCAGGTTGCCGTCCGGGCGTTCGCGGACCAGGTCGCCGGTGCGGTAGAGGCGGGTGCCGTCCGGACCGGCGACGAAACGGGCGGCGGTCAGGCCGGGCGCGTGCAGGTAGCCCCGGGCCAGGCCGGCGCCGGCGATGTACAGCTCGCCGACGACGCCGGGCGGGACGGGACGCAGCCAGTTGTCCAGCACGTGGCCGCGGGTGTTGAAGATGGGCTGGCCGACGGTGGGAGTGGTGCTGTCGGCCGTACCGGCGCCCAGGGTGTTGATCGTGTATTCGGTCGGGCCGTACAGGTTGTAGCCGGTCGGGCCGTCCGGGTCGCTGAGCCGGGACCAGACCGCCTCGGTGACGGCCTCGCCGCCCAGCAGCACCAGCCACATCCGGTGCCCGTCGAGCAGGCCCTCGGCGAAGAGGTGGTGCGCGTACGTCGGGGTCACGTTGATGACGTCGATCCCGCGCGAGTGGCAGTACGCGACCAGCGCCGTCGCGTCCCGCCGCAGCTCCTCGTCGCAGACGTGCACCTCGTGCCCCTCGACCAGCCAGAGCAGCTCCTCCCAGGACATGTCGAAGGAGAAGCTGACCGTGTGCGCGATCCGCAGCCGCTCGACGCCGGCCGCCCGGGCCCGCGCCACGGTCGGGTCGAAGATCTCGGCCCGGTGGTTGAGCTGCATGTTCGTCAGCCCCCGGTACGGCGTGACGACACCCTTGGGCTTGCCGGTGGAACCGGAGGTGTAGATGACGTAAGCCGGCCGGTCGAGCCGGTCCCCGGTGAAGTCCGGGTGGGTCACCGGCCCCTCGTCGCGGGCCAGGCCGTCCAGCGAGGTCAGCACCAGCAGCGGCCGGGCGTCGTCGATCATCTGCTGGCGCCGCTCGGCCGGCAGGTCCAGATCCAGCGGCAGGTACGCGGCCCCGGCCCGCAGCACGGCGAACAGCGCGACGACCATGTCCACGCCACGCGGCAGGGCGAGCGCGACGATCTGCTCCGGCCCGGCTCCCCGGGCGACCAGCCCGCGGGCGACGACGTCGATCCGGGCGTCCAGCTCGGCGTACGTGAGCTGCTGCTCCCGTGCCACGAGCGCAACCGCCGCAGGGGTGCGCCGGGCCTGCGTGGCCAGCATCTCCGCGATGGTGATGTCTGGAATGTCGGCGTCGCTACCCCGCAACGGGGAGGCCGCGAACGGGATCGCGCCGGCCGCGACGTCCAGGTCGTCGGCCAGCGTCCTGAGCACGGTGACCAGCGAGTCCACCATGGACCGGGCGGTGGCCTCGGTGATGACGTCCGGGCGGTACTCGAGCTTGATCCGCAGGTTCGCGCCCGGGGTGAGCACCCAGGTCAGCGGGTAGTGGGTGGTGTCGGTGTACTCGACGTCGACGATGCCCTGGGCGGCCTCCAGGTCGGCGAAGGTGTCGTCGGCCAGGAAGTTCTGCAGCACGTACAGGGTGTCGAAGAGCTGGTCGTGGCCGGCCGCGCGCTGGATGTCGCCGAGGCCGAGGTACTCGTGCGGGGCCAGGTCGAGCCGGTCATGCTGAGCCCGGCGGGCCAGCTCGACGACCGGCGTGCCACCGGTGGCGGTGACCCGGGCGGGCACGGTGTTGAGGAACAGCCCGATGACGTTCTCGATGCCGGGCAGGTCGGTCGGGCGCCCGGCGACGGTGGTGCCGAAGGTGACGTCGCCGCGGCCGGTGCGGTGGCCCAGCACCAGGCCCAGGGCGGCGGTGAGCACCGAGTTGAGCGTGACGCCGGCCCGGCGGGCCTGCTCGTTGAGCCGGGTGGTGAC
Organism: Actinoplanes sp. NPDC048791; assembly: GCF_040650095.1. Lineage (NCBI taxonomy): Bacteria > Bacillati > Actinomycetota > Actinomycetes > Micromonosporales > Micromonosporaceae > Actinoplanes > Actinoplanes sp. NPDC048791. The sequence continues at coordinate 8,312 of NZ_JBEZGQ010000242.1, forward strand.
CCCGGTGGGCAGCGCGGCCAGGACACGGTCGGAGAGCATCGGTTCGCGGCCGACGGCCTCCGGCACGACGATGGTCGGCTCTCCCAGTGCCGACTTCCAGGCGGCGGCCGAGGCGGTGGTGTCCTGCGCGGCGATCCAGGCCAGGTAGTCGGTGAAACCGGGGCCGTCGAGCGGCAGGGCTCCGCGGGTGCCGCTCGAGTCGTACAGGGCGAACAGCTCGCGCAGCACCAGCTCGCGCGACCAGCCGTCCCAGAGCAGGAAGTGGCAGGTCAGCAGCAGCCGATCGGTGCCGTCGGGCCGGCGTACGACGGTGAGCCGGACCAGCGGGGGCGCGGTCAGGTCGAACGGGCGTTCCCGGTCCTCGGCGGCGATCAGCTCGGGGTCGCCGTCGAGCACCGTGACGACCGCGGGCACGCTCGGGCTGACGGTCTGCAGCGGGCGCGGGTCACCGGTGAAGGCGACCCGCAGCGTCGGGTGCCGGTCGAGCAGCGCGGCGAAGGCCAGCTCCAGGGCCGGCACGTCGATGCGCCGGTCCAGGTCGAACACATTCTGGGCGAGGTAGGTGCTGGCGCCGTCGGAGAACGTGGCCTGGTAGTAGACGCCCTGCTGCAGCGGCGAGAGCTCCCAGACCTCGGCGGCCGGCGCGCTGTCCGGCTCGGCGACCGGTTCCGTGCCGGTGGCGGCGATCGCGGCGGCGGTCCGGGTGCGGAAGATGTCCTGGGTGGTGAGCACGATCCCGTCCCGGGCGAGCAGGTTGACCAGGCGGATGGCCGAGATGCTGTCCCCGCCGGCGGCGAAGAAGTCGTCGTGCACGCCGACGGAGTCGACACCCAGCACGCTCGCCAGGCGCTCGCAGACCAGGGCCTCGCGCGGCGTGCGCGGCGGGGCGGCCACGGTGGCGGCCGGGTCGGGCAGCGCGCGCCTGTCCCGCTTGCCGTTGGGCAGCAGCGGTACGGCGTCCAGCACGGTCACCGTCGCGGGCACCAGATACGCCGGCAGCTCCTCCCGCAGAGTGGCGAGCAGTCCCTGCGGGTCGAGGTCCTCGCCGACCACGTAGGCATGCAGGCTGTTGCGGCGGGCGACCGCTACCGCCTCGCGGACCCCGAGGCGGCGCAGCAATGCCGCCTCCACCTCGGCCAGCTCCACCCGGTGCCCGTTGACCTTGACCTGGTCGTCGTTGCGCCCCAGGAACTCCACCGTGTCGCCGAGCCAGCGGCCCAGGTCGCCGGTGCGGTAGAGCCGCTCGCCGGGCATGAACGGGTCGGCCACGAACCGGGCTGCCGTCGCACCGCCCTGGCCACGGTAGCCACGGGCCAGTTGGACACCGCCGACGTACAGCTCACCGACAGCACCCGGGGCGACCGGTTCGAGGGCGGCGTCGAGCAGGTGGATCCGTACCCCGGGCACGGGCCGGCCCAGGGTGACCGGCTCCCCCGGGGTGACCACCCCGGCCAGCACGTCGCCGGTGTTCTCCGAGGCGCCGTAGGAGTTGACGACGGTGGCCCCGGGCGAGGCCGCGACCAGCGCGGCGACGGTGTCCGCGGTCAGGGCCTCGCCGCTGGTGATCCACCGGCACAGCCCGCGGACCTGGTCCGGGGCGGTCTCGGCCAGCGCGGCGGCC
>NZ_JBEZGQ010000243.1:0-9902 GCF_040650095.1 Actinoplanes sp. NPDC048791
GTGCTCGGCCTGTCCGCCCGGCTCACCCGGTCGATCCTGCGTGACCTGCGGGCCGCGAGGAAGGCCGGCGTCGCGTCCGCGGGAACGCCGATGTCCTCGATACCGAGCGCGTGCACCGTGATGAAGTACCGGTGCTCGCCGTGCCCAGCCGGCGGGGCCGCGCCGACGTACCGGGCGGCACGCGCGTCGTTCGGCAGCTGGACGGCCCCGGCGGGCAGCCTGGATCCGGTGTCGTCACCCGCGCCTTCCGGCAGGGCCGTGGTGTCGGCCGGGATGTTGGCGACAGCCCAGTGCCAGAAGCCCGATCCGGTCGGGGCGTCCGGGTCGTAGACGGTCACGGCGTAGCTCCGAGTGCCGGCCGGGGCACCGCTCCAGCTCAGCTGCGGAGAAGCGTCCTCACCGCCGGGCACCCCGAACATGCCCGAGAGCTGCGGCGCGGCAAGGGGCTTGCCGTCCTCCACGGATGTGCTGGTCAGCGTGAAGCTCGGCACCTCAGGGAGGCGCGCGAACGGGTCGTTGCCGCTCATGGTTCCTCTTTCATCGTCGTCGGGCCACCGGCCCACGATCGACTACGCTAGCAATAATCGATTATTTTGGGTAGCGTGATCGGCATGACACCGCCGCCCTCACCGTCCGAGCGGATGTACTCGTGGTTGCACACCGCCGTGCTGCACGGCGAGTTCGCGCCGCAGCAGGCCCTCAAGCCGCAGGAGCTGGCCACTCGTCACGGCGTCAGCCTGGCCGTCGTGCGGGAGGCCCTGCTCCGTTTGGCCGGCGAGGGGCTGGCGGACCGGCTGCCCAACCGCGGCTTCGCCGTACCCGCGACCGGCGCTGATCGCTGGCAGCAGATCGCCGAGGCCCGGTTGACGGTCGAGCCCGCCATGCTGCGCCTGGCGATCGCGCGGGGCGACCTTGAGTGGGAGGCCCGGGTCCGGGCCGCGCACCATCGCCTCGCGGGTACGCCGAGCCACGCCCGCAACGGCGACCCGCACTACAGCGACGCGTGGGCGGAGGCGCACCGGACTTTCCACCGCACGTTGCTCGACGGCTGCGGCAACGACGTGCTGCTGGAGACGTTCGACCGGCTGTGGACCGCGAGTGAGCTCGCCCGCCGGTGGTCGTCGCTGAGCAATCCCGGCCGGGACGCCATCGCCGAACACCGGGCGATCGAGGAGGCCGCCCTCGCCCGCGACGCCGATCTGGCCGCCGACCTGCTGGGCCACCACGTGGGCCGCACGGCCGCCGCACTGTCCCCCGCGAACGGGGACCAGGCGGAGAGTGGCCCAGCGAATTGACCAGGTCAGGGTCGACCGGGCCAAACGCCACTGGCGAAAGGGCGACCAAGCGAAGCCGACCAAGCGAAGCCGACCAAGCGAAGCCGACCAAGCGAAAGCGACCGCGCCGGCGGTGACTAGGACGTGCGGCGGGCGAGCAGAGTCGAGTCAGCGATCTCGACCGTGACACCCTCGCGGACCGCGGTGCGGGGCCGTTGCTCCACCACCACCGGCTCGAAGTTCTCCGGCAGGCCCGGCAGCAGTTCCTCGGCGACGAACATCGCCTTGCGGTGGCTGGCCGACAGCTGCGTGAACACCTCGGACGGCGCGTGGCCGACCACGAGCAGATGCCCGCCGGGCGCGACAGCACCGGCCAGCCGGCGGGTCACCTCCACCATCCCGCCGTCCGGTGGGTGCAGGAAGTGGCTGGTGACCAGGTCGAAGGTCCGGCCCTCGGCCGCGAACGCCCGCGCGTCGACCTGCCAGAAGTCGACGCTGTCAGCCACCCCGGCCTGCTCGGCGTGCCGGGCGGCGCGGGTCAGGCCGTTGGACGAGAAATCCGCGCCGGTGACCTTCCAGCCCTGCTGGGCCAGCCAGATCACGTCGCCGCCCTCGCCGCAGCCGACGTCGAGCGCGGTGCCCGGCGTCAGCCCGGTCACCTCGGCGACGAGCTGCGGGTTGGGCTGGCCGCTCCAGACCTTATCCGGGCCGGAGTAGCGCTCGTCCCAGCTCGGCGGTTCGAACATGGCCGTCGCCTCGGCCTCGGACTGATGCCCGTGTCCGTGCCCGCTCATCGGGCCACACCCCGGCCCGTCGCGGCGATCCGGCCGTACAAGTTGTTGATGTCCATGCTCATCAGCGTGCGCACCGGTCCTCGCAATGACAAGTTCCGTTGCCGGAACGGCAAACGGGCGGATGCCGGCCATCCGCGTTCGCGGCATGATCGGGGCATGGGTTCACCTTTGCACAACCGCGACGTGGACTGGGACCGATGGCCGGTCACCGACTACCTGGACGAGATCTACCGGGATGTGGCGCCCGACGACGACGCGGTGCTCGTGCACCACTCGGCCTTCTATCGGCGCTTCCCGCCTGGGCATTTCGCGCGGTCACTGGAGCTCGGTGCGGGTCCTAACCTGTACCCCCTCATGCTCACCTCCGCCGTAAGCCGGGACATCGAGGCGGTGGAGCCGAGCGCGGCCAGTGTGGCGTACCTGGAGAAGCAGCTCCGCGACGGCCCGGAGGAGAGCTGGCAGCGCTTCTACCACCGGTGCCGGGAGCTGCAGCCCGAGTTGCCGCCCACCCTGAGCGAGGCGCTCGCGCGAGTGCGCGTACGCCGAGGTGGCACCGGCGATCTGTCGCCGGACACCTACGATCTGGCCTCCATGCACTTCGTCGCGGAGAGCGCCACCGAGGTCGCCGACGAGTTCCGCGACCTGTGCCTGACCTTCGCCGGGTCGGTCCGCCCGGGCGGGTGGCTCGTGGCCGCGTTCATGGAGAACATGGGCCGCTACCAGATCGGCAGCGGGCCGCACTGGCCCGGCTATCCCGTGGATCCCGAGATCGTCCGCGCGGTGTTCGCGCCCGTGACCACGGACCTGGTGGTCGAGCGGATCGACTCGGCCGCGACCAGTGACGGCTACGAGACCACCGGGATGGTGCTGCTCACCGCCCGCCGTGCGGGGCACTGACCCGGGCGAGGAGCTCCTGCAGCATCAGCCCGCGGCGCACGTCCAGGTCGTGCGGCACGCCGGAGCGTACGGCGGCAGCGAACTCGGCCCGCAGCACCGGCCAGCACTCCCGGTGGTCGACCGGGCCGAAGTCCAGCGTCAGCTCCCCCGCCGGCCCGTACAGGTCGATGCCCGCCTGCGAGGACGCCAGCCCGACGGCGCCGGACAGCGACAGCTGGCTGATCGCGCCGCCGCGGTGCGCGCAGGTCAGCTCGATCCAGCGGCGGCTGTCGCCGTAGGCGCGCAGTTCCTCGATCGGGCCGAGGGCGGCGTCGGCCAGGTCCAGCAGGTGCGGGCCGAGGTCGTACAGGGCGCCGCGGGTCAGCCGCCAGCCGGTGGCCATCGCGCCGTCGAGGAACGCGCCGTGCAGGTAACGTGCTCTTGCTCCGGCTGAGGTGAACTTCGCCGCCGCGGCGAGGAATGCTCGCGTGCTGTGGTGGTAGCGCTTGGTGAGCACGAGCTGGGTGACCACGCCGCACTCCGCGACGGTGTCGGCCAGCGCGCGGGCCGCGTCCAGGTCGAGCGCCAGGGGCTTTTCCAACAGCAGGGCCTTACCGGCCCGGGCGGCGCGGGGTGCGAGGTCGGCCTGCGCATCCGGCGGTACGGCGAAAGCGACAGCCTCGCATCGATCGAGCAGTTCCTCGTACGAGGTGGCGGCGTGCGCGCCCAGCCGGGCGGCGAGGTGTGCGGTGGCCTCCGGGCGGCGCGACCAGACGGCGGCGAGACGGGTCTGCGGGCCGGCGGCGAGCACCGGCCCGTGCATCGTGGCTGCCCAGGGCCCGGCGCCGACCAGGCCCACATCGACCGGCTGGGCGTGCTCGTCGCGTTCCATATCGGAACATTATCGGCCAGAAGTGGCCAGATCGGCAGGCACCATGCGGGCGAGTTCGGCGTCGACGGCGGCCGGGGCGTAGACCTGATCGACGACCATCGCGTACCCACCGGCCACCGCCGACTGGGCACCGAGCCGGCTCGTCGTCACTTCCAGGTGGCGGGTCGAGCGCGGCAATGCGCTCTGGTAGAGCACCTCGCGCACGCCGGTGACGAAGTGGATGTCCGCCAGGTCACCGGCGATCACCAGCACCGCCGGATTGAGCATGCAGACCACCGTGGACAGCACCTCGCCGACCAGCTTTCCCGCCGTACGGGCCAGCTGCACGGCCTCGACGTGTCCGGAGCGGATCCGTTCGACCAGCTCGGCGCCCGACGATGTGGGCGTGCCCGCGGCGGTGAGCCGCTGGGCCAGCGCCAGGCCGCTGGCCACCGCGGCCAGGCAGCCGTAGAGGCCGCACTCGCAGCGGGCCTCGGGATGGTCGTGCAATCGGATGTGGCCGATGTCCCCGGCCCCGCCGTCGATGCCGCGGTAGACCTGCCCGTCGATGACCACGCCGGCGCCGACACCGGTGGCCACCTTCACCAGCACCAGCGCCGGACAGCCGGGGTAGTGGACCGTCTGCTCGCCCAGCGCCATGAGGTTCGCGTCGTTGTCGACAAAGACCGGGCGGTTCCAGGTACGGCGTAAGCGGTCGGCGATCGGGTAGCCGTCCCAGCCCGGCATGATCGGCGGCTGGGTGACCACGCCGGCGTCGAACTCGACCGGGCCGGGCACGCCGACGCCGATGCCCCGTACCCGATCGGGGTCCCACCCGGCCCGGGCCAGCACCCGGCGGAACGCGCCGTCGACCCAGCCCAGCACCGAATCAGGCCCGCAGCCGATCTTGATCGGCTCGTGCTCCTCGGCCAGCGGCTGCCCGCCCAGGTCCACCACCGCGGCCCGGGCGTGGTTGCCGCCGAGGTCGGCCACCAGCACCACGCCGTGCCCGGTGTCGACCTCGAGCAACTCCGCCGGGCGCCCGCCGGTCGACCCCTCCACCCCGGAGGCCCGCAGGTAGCCGGTCGCGCGCAGCAGGTCGAGGCGCTGGGTGATGGTCGACCGGGCCAGGCCCGTGTAGCTCTGCAGTTCACCTCGGGTGCGGGCACGTCCGGTGCGCACCAGCCACAGCAGGTGCCCGGCCGAGTTCTGGTTGCCCGGGAGGCGCTTCACGGCAGAAGTGGTCACGGTGAGTAGCGTAAACACCACGGCTGTCGAGGGCGATTGCGCCGCACTATTGCCCGGCGGCGAGACATAAGTAGGACAGTGATCGGCCGGAAGATTATGCGTTCCGCCACGAATGGCCCGACCGATAGGGTGAAATGTCGGAGTGCCGCAGACAGTGCAGTTCACCTCCCCGCAGTGCGTCGAGGTGGTCGACCAGCCCACCGCGAAGCTCGGCCCCGGCCAGGTACGCGTGCATACCAGCTTCTCCGGCATCTCGGCCGGCACGGAGCTGACCGCCTACCGCGGCACCAACCCGTACCTGAACAGGTCCTGGGATCCGGACCTGCGGTTGTTCGTCGACGACACCAGCGGCCTCAGCTATCCGGTGGCCGGGCTTGGCTACTCCGAGGTGGGCGAGGTCGTCGAGGTCGCCCCGGACGTCGCCGGTGACCCGGGCATCCCGGCGGTCGGCGAGCAGGTGTGGGGCATCTGGGGGCACCGCGCCGAGGCTGTCCTGCCGGCCGAGAAGCTGCGCGGTTGCACGGTCCCGGACGGTCTCGACCCGATCGCGGCGACGTTCGCCCGGGTCGGTGCCGTGGCGCTCAACGCCGTTCTGGCCGCGGACGTGCACCTCGGCGAGACGGTCGCCGTCTTCGGCCAGGGTGTGCTGGGCCTGCTCACCACCCGGCTCGTGCGGCTCTCCGGCGGTTCGGTCGTGGCGGTCGACGCGGTGCCGGGCCGCCTCGAGAAGGCCCTGGAGTACGGCGCCGACGCCATCATCGACGTCCGCGACGGCACGGTGGGGCCGCAGATGCGCCAGCTCACCGACGGCCGCGGCGCCGACGTGGCGATCGAGATCAGCGGCTCGTATCCGGCGCTGCACGAGGCGATCCGCGCGGTCGCGGTCAACGGCCGGGTGGTCGCCGCGGGCTTCTACCAGGGCGAGGGCGTCGGGCTGCGGCTCGGCGACGAGTTCCACCACAACCGCGTACGGCTGATCTGCTCCCAGATCGGCGGGGTCCCGCCGGACGTCGCCGGACGCTGGGATCAGGTTCGCCTGAACCGCACGTTCCTCAGGTTGGCCGTAGAGCGCCGGATCGACCCGGCCGGGCTCGTCACCCATGTCATTCCGGTGGAAGAGGCGGCGGCCGCGTACCGCATGCTCGACCGCCGTCCCCACGAGGCACTCCAGGTGGTGTTGAAGTTCCCGTGATCAAGCTTTCCTGCCAGGAGCAGTTGCTGCCCGGCCAGACGCTGCAGGAGAAGTTCGAGTTCGCCCGGCGCGCCGGCTACGACGCCATCGAATTGCGCGGACACGGCGACTTCGCGTTCCGCGACCGGCTGCCCGAGTTGCGCCGGGCGGCCCGCGACGGGGTGCCCATGCCGTCGGTGTGCGTCGACATGCGGCACTTCTTCGGCGCCTTCGACCCGGACCTGCGCCGCGACGCCGTCGCCCAGCTCAAGTCGCAGCTGTCGGTGATCGCCGAGGTGGGCGGCCCCGGCGCGGTGGCCTGCACGCCGGCCTCGTGGGGCATGTTCTCCCGGCGGCTGCCCCCGTTCGAGCCGCCGCGCAGCGAGGAGGAGGACCGGGCGGTGCTGCTCGAAGGCCTCACCGAACTGGGTGAGCACGCTGCCCGCGAGGGTGCGACGCTCGTGCTGGAGCCGCTCAACCGCTACGAGGACCACATGGTCAACCGGCTCGAGCAGGCGGTCGAGCTGGTCGGCGCGGTGGGCCTGCCGACGCTGAAGGTGCTGGCCGACACGTACCACATGAACATCGAGGAGGACGAGCCCACGTCGGCGCTCGTCAAGGCAGCCGCGGCGCTGGGTCACGTACAGGTGAGCGACTCCAACCGTTTCCAGCCCGGTGCCGGGCACCTCGACTGGGCGGCGCTGCTGGGCACGCTCGACGCGATCGGCTACGACGGCTACTTGGCCCTGGAGTGCCGGCTGCGCGGCGAACCGGCCGCCGCCGTCGCCGCCGTGCCGGGCTTCCTGCGCCGCCACGACGTCAGCGGGCCGGCGTGACCGACGACCTGGACCGGGCCGCCCGGCGGGTGCTGGCCGCGAACTGGCGGCAGTGCGCCACCGTGCCGGCCGCGGCTCTCTATCCGCACCAGTGGAGCTGGGACTCGGCCTTCATCGCGATCGGGCTGCGCCACCTGTCCCCCGCCCGGGCCCAGCGTGAGCTGGAGTCGTTGTTCGGCGCGCAGTGGCGGGACGGGCGCGTGCCGCACATCGTGTTCGACCCGCACGTGAGTGCCGACGCCTACTTCCCGGGTCCCGCGTTCTGGCGTTCCGGGGCGGTGCCCGGGGCGCCGGGCGTGCCGACCTCCGGCATCGTCCAGCCGCCCGCGCACGCTCTGGCCGCCTGGTCGACCTACTTCGCGGACCCCGCGACGGCGCGCGCCCGCGGCTTCCTGCCCCGGATCTACCCACGATTGGTCCAGTGGCACCGCTACCTGGCGACCCGCCGCGATCTGAGCGGCGACGGCCTGATGTCGGTCGTGCATCCGTGGGAATCCGGCATGGACAACAGCCCGGCCTGGGACCTCCCGCTGTCGCGGGTGATCCCGGTGCCGACGACCGAGTTCACCCGGCGCGACCTCAACCACGGTGTCGCCGCGGAACGGCCCACCGACGACGACTACGGCCGCTACGTCCGGCTCGCGCGGGACTACCGGGACGCCGGCTACACCGATTCGTTGCAGGTGCACGGCTTCGCGGTCGAGGATCCGTTGGGCAACGCCCTGCTGGCCGCCGGCGAGCACGCGCTCGCGTCGATGGCGGCCGAACTCGGCCACGACCCGGAGCCACACCTGGCCGCAGCCGCCCGCTTGACCGACGCCCTGGTGTCTACTCTGTACGACCCGGCCGCCGGGATGTTCTTCCCGCGTGATGTGCACACCGGCCACCTCATCCAGACCTATTCCGTAGGTGGCCTGGCCCCGCTCATCGTGCCGGGCCTGCCGGTAGCCGCCGAGCTGGTGAAGACCGCTCTGGGTGACCGGTTCCGGCTGCACGAGGCCTGCCCACTGCCGTCGTACGACCTCACCGCCGCCGACCATGACGCGAGCCGCTACTGGCGCGGGCCGGGGTGGGTCAACACGAGCTGGCTGGTCTGGCACGGGTTGCGGCTGCACGGCGAGACCACGCTCGCCGACGATCTGCGCCGGCGCCTGCTGGACCGGGTGCGCACCGCCGGCTTCCGCGAGTACCTCGACCCGCTGACCGGCGCGGGCCACGGCGCGAGCGACTTCAGCTGGACCGCGGCGCTGACCCTCGACCTCCTCCGGACGGCATGAGCGGACACTCGGTGGTCGCGGGCACGACGTGTCTGCTGACCACCGCTGTCGGCGGGGACGTCACAGGCTCGGCGGTGGACGGCTTCTTCATCGACGACTGCCGTCATCTGTCGCGACTGGTGCTGACCGTCCCCGGAACGGCGATCGCGGAATCGAGCAGCCGGCCAGGCGGCGGCCCAAGAACCGACGGCCCACCCGGACGTCCCGCCGGGCCTGCCGGGCCTGACGGCGGATCTGGACGAGGCGGTCGCGCGCACTCCGGAGCCACGCCCTTACGTGCCCTGCGCACCGATGCCACCTCGACGGTCTACGCGCCGGAGACGGCCCGCCATGAGGACCCGCCCTATGCGGTCACCCGGCGCCGGGAGGTCCGGCCCGGCCGGCTGGTGGAGTCGCTGGAAGTGACGAGCTTCCTCGGCACACCGCAGATCGTCGAGCTCGGCTACGAGCTGGCAGCCGACTTCGCCGACCAGTTCGAGCTGCGCTCGGCGCGCGCCTTCGACAAGTCCGACGCGATTCGCCACGCCGACGCCACCGGGGGCCGGCTGGTCTACTCCTACGTCCGGCGTGGATTCGAGCGCACGACGACGATTCACGCCTCGCCGACCGCGCTGCTGTCTACCGCAGGTCTGCAATGGACGGTCGTCGTGCCGCCACTGGAGTCGGTGACACTGGAGATCACGGTGTCGGGTGACGAGCAGGCCGGCACCGCAGGTTCACCTCCGGCACCTCAGGATGACCTTTCCCGCTGCGTACGGCAGGGTCTTGCCGACCTCGACGCCCTGCGCATGCCGGCACCCGGCGTGCCCGGGGCGGTCGTGCCGGCCGCCGGCGCGCCCTGGTTCCTCACTGTCTTCGGCCGCGACAGCCTGCTCAGCTCGCTCTTCGCCCTTCACCACCGGCCGGAGTTGGCCGCCGGAACCCTGCGGGTGCTGGCCGCCACGCAGGGCCGCACGACCGACACCTCCCGGGTGGAGGAGCCGGGCAAGGTGATCCACGAGATGCGTCAGGGCGAGCTTGCCACCACCGGCGAGGTGCCGTACGCCCGCTACTACGGTTCGGTCGACGCGACGCCGCTGTTCCTCATGCTGCTGGCCGAGCACCACGAGGTCACCGGCGACGACCTGCCGGCCAAGGAACTCGAGGAAGCGGCGCGGGCCGCGGTGGGCTGGATGCTCGGTCCGGGCGGGCTGGCGACCGGCTACCTGCGGTACCGCACCGACCTGCCGGGCCTGGTGCACCACTGCTGGAAGGACTCCGCCGACTCCATCGTCTTCCGGGACGGTACCCGGGCCGCCGGGCCGATCGCGGTGGCCGAGGCCCAGGGGTACGCCTACCGCGCCCTGCTGGGCACGGCCCGGCTCGCGACGCACGTGTGGGGCGACCCGGCGTGGGCGGCAACGCTCACCGCGGCCGCGGCGGACCTGCGCGACCGGTTCGCCCGTGACTTCCGGCTGCCGGACGGCTTCGTGGCCCTGGCCCTCGACGGTACGGGCACGGCGGTCGACGCGGCGGCGTCGAACGCGGGACACCTGCTGTGGTGCGGGCTGCTCGC
>NZ_JBEZGQ010000244.1:0-9848 GCF_040650095.1 Actinoplanes sp. NPDC048791
CGGTGCCCGCCCGCCGCGACGATGACGAAACCGGCGCCGGACACCAGCGCGGAGGCCCACAGCACCGGTGGCTGGCGCCAGCGGTCGACCGTGCGGGCCAGCAGGGGAGCGCTCACCGCCATCGCCGCCGTGTACGCCGCGACCAGCAGCCCGGCGGCGGTCAGGCTCAGCGACTGGCGGGCGAACAGGAGCAGGGCGAGCGGGCCGGAGGCCAGTGGCAGGCGGCCGACCTGGCTGGCCAGCAGAACGCGGGAGACCTGCGGCGCACGCAGCACCGCGCGGACCCCGGGCGGAGAGGAACTGACAGCGGACATGACACATCGCTCCCTGTGCGATGAGGAATGGTGCTGGACGCGCCGGTGCCGGGGCTGCGTCAGGGAGCGAAGTCGGCCCGCTCGTGGTCGTTGCCGTAGAGCGGCAGGGCGGGGGTGATCCAGTGGGCGTACGCCGCCGCGACTGCCTCCACCGGGATCACTGCCCGACCATAACCCAGTCGGCCGGGTCGGTGGGGGCCACGTCGGCGGGCCGGGGCACCACCGGCAGCGTGAACCAGAACCGGCTGCCGCCGCCCGGGTTGTCGTCGATGCCGACCCGGCCGCCGTGGCGTTCGACGATCCGGGCCACGATGGCCAGGCCCAGGCCGGTGCCCGGATAGCCCTCGCTGCCGGCCGCCCGGGCGAAGGCGGTGAAGACGGTGTCGCGCTGCTCCTCGGGGATACCGATGCCGCGGTCGGCGACGTCGATCCGGACGGCGTCGCCCTCGGGCCGGCTGCTGATCCGCACGTACGGCTGATGCCCCTCCGCCGTGTACTTCACCGCGTTGCCGATCAGGTTGTCCAGCACCTGCCGCAGCAGCGTGGCATCCCCCGGTACGGCGGGCAGCGGGTCCACGACGATCAGCGTGTCCGACTGCTGCGCCCCGGTGAGCCGTTCGTGGGCGATGTCGTCGGCCAGCGCCTTCAGGTCGACCGTCGTGGTGTTCAGCGTCCGGTTCTCGGCGGTGGCGTAGTCGAGCAGGTCGTCGATGAGGGTCTGCATACGCTGGGCGCCGCCGTACAGCCGTTCCAGGAAGTCACGGTGCTGCGGGTCGAGCCGCGCCGCGGCCTCCTCGCGCAGGAAGTCCGCGTAGCCGGTGATCCGGGCCAGCGGGCTGCGCAGGTCGTGGGCCACGATGCCGGCGAAGCCGACCAGCTCCGTCTCGCGCTGCCGCAGCTGCTGCTCGACGGCCTCGCGCCGCCGGATGTCGTGCAGCAGCGCGGTGGTGGCCTGGTCGACGCGGCGCAGCGCGCGGTTGCGGGAAGTGAGCACCGTGCCGGTGAGCCCGGCGATCAGCGCGGTCAGCAGGGCGCCGATGATCCACGCGGCGACGTCCAGGTGCATGTCGGCGCCGGGCAGCAGCCGCTGGGTGGGCTGGACGACGAGCCGCCAGGTGCGTTGCGGCACGGTGACCGGGACGTCGCTGGGGTCCGGGTGGTCGTGCAGCCGGGCCGGCGGCATCCAGCTCGCGACCGGGACCGGGTTGCCGGGGGCGGGGTCGAACAGGGTGACGGCCACCGCGTCGCCGGCCACCACGCTGATCGCCTGCCGCAGGAAGTCACCGCCGCGCAGCCCCATGGTCAGCCAGCCGCGGAACTGCCCGGTGTCCGGAGCCGACGGCGAGGTCGCGTAGACCGGCGCGGCCAGCACGAACGACAACTGCTGGAGCGTGGCCGGCAGGGACTGGTCCTTGATCAGCCGGTAGGTGCTGCTCGTCGCGACCCGGTGACTCGTCCGGGCCTGCCGCATCGCCGCGACCGCCGCCGGGGACCCGGCCAGGTCGCGGCCCAGCAGCGACTCACCGCGGTCGAGCGAGCGGTGCAGCACGATGAACAGGTGGTCGCCCACGGCGGTCGGCACCGGCTGCAGGGTCAGCCCGGCGTCACCGCGGTCCCGCCAGAAACGCTGCACCTGCGGGATCCGCGATCTGCTCGCCGGCACCACGAAGGCCACCCCGCTGGCCCCGGGCAGCCGCTGCTGGTCGATCGCGGCGACGATGGCGGTGAACTCGGCGGACTCCAGCCGGGCCTGGGCGCCGACGGCCGCGGCCAGGTCGGTCAGGGAGGTGCTGTAGCGACGGACCTCGGCGGCCACCGTCTGCGCGACGATCATGGACCGCTGCTCCAGGGCCCGGTGCGCCCGGTCGTCGTCGGCCCGCCGCAACGCCAGCGCGGCCAGCGTGGTGCCGAGCAGGCCGAGGGCGATGACCAGGGCGAGCACGCGTACCGAGCGACGCCCCGGCGACCGCGAGCCGGCGCCGGGGGAGGTGCTCGTGCCGGATTCCCCGCCCACGGCCCGACGCTACGCCCGCGGCCGGGACCCGGGTGGCGATTCCCGCGAGTGGCGGGGTGCTCCGGTGGCCTGGGTATGGTGATCTCATGTCAGGACCCGCCGTGCCGGCCGTCGAGGCGGCCGGGATCGCGCACCGCGTGCTGCGGCACGGGCCGGTCGGCAGCGTGGCCGAGGCCGCTGCCGCCCAGGGCATGGAGGTCCGCGATCTGGTCAAGACCCTGGTCGTACGCCGCGCCGACGACCAGTACGTCTTCGTGCTGGTGCCCGGCGACCGGGTGATCTCGTGGCCGAAGCTGCGCGCCCTGCTCGGGGTCAACCGGCTGTCGATGCCGGACGCCGCGACGGCCAAGCAGGCCACCGGCTACGAGCGTGGCACCATCACCCCGTTCGGGTCCTCGACGGCCTGGCCGGTGATCGCCGACGAACGGCTGCGCGGCCGCACGATCGGCCTCGGCGCGGGCGAGCGCGGGGTGGGTCTGCAGGTGGCCGCGGACGAGGCCGTCAAGGCGCTGGACGCCACCTTCGCCGACGTGACGGATCCCGAGCCGGCCCGGTCCTAGCGACGCTCAGGCCGGCTGGGCGACGTGCCCGGGGATCTCCTCGATCCGGTGGTAGACCGGCAGGCCCCGCTCCCGGGCGATGGCCACGTCCTGGTCCGCACCGGTGGACTCGCCGGGCAGCCGCAGCACCGCGTCGCAGTGCTGCAGCAGCCGCTGGGCGGTCGGATAGAGCACGTCCTCGGCGGTGGCCGCGCCGTGCGCCTGGTCGAGCACCGGCAGCGCCACCCATTCGCCGATCATCGGCACGTGCCCGGCCTGGAAGATCGGCCACGCCGCCTCCTCGAGGCGGGCCAGGTTGGCCGCGATCAGGTCGGGGTCGCCGCCGGTGCCGGAGCGGTAGGGACCGGCAATGAGGATCATCATGGGCTTCATGGCGCCAGATTAGCGCTAGACTCGGCAAAAACAAAGAAGAACGTGGAGAAACGTGCATGCTGGCTGCGCAACGTAAGGACTTCCTGCTCGCCCGGCTCGACCGTGACCGCCGGGTGGTGGCCAAGGATGTGGCCGCCGAGCTCGGCGTCTCCGAGGACAGCGTCCGGCGGGACCTGCGGGAGCTGGCCGCCGCCGGCCTCTTCCAGCGGGTCTACGGCGGTGCGCTGCCCGCCTCGCCGGCGGTGGCCGACTACGGCACCCGGCGCGCGGTCGAGGTGGACAGCAAGCAGCGGGTCGCCGCGGCCGCCGCGGCCCTGATCCGGCCGGGGAGCACCGTGATCCTCGACGGCGGCACGACCGCCCTGGCCGTGACCCGGGCACTGCCGGCCGGCCTGGAGGCCACCGTGGTCACCCACAGTCCGACCGTCGCGGCCGCGCTCGCCGAGCACCCCTCGGTCGAGGTCTACATCCTCGGTGGCCGGCTCTTCCGGCACTCGATGGTCGCGTGCGGCGCGGCGGCGGTCGAGGCCGCCCAGGTGGTGCACGCGGACCTGTTCCTGCTCGGGGTCACCGGCGTGCACCCGGACGCCGGGCTGACCACCGGCGACGCCGACGAGGCCGCGATGAAACGGGCCCTGGCCAAGCGGGCCGCGGACACCTACGTGCTGGCCAGCACCGAGAAGATCGGGGCCGCCTCCCGCTTCGCGGTGCTGCCGCTGAGTGCCGTCGCGGGCGTTGTCACCGACGCATCGTCACAGGACGAAACCGTACGGCGACTGAGTGCTGAAGGCGTACCGGTGCTTCCCGCTTAGGTCGCGGAGTATGACCGTTCGGCGCACGCCTGCGATCGATGGGCGGTTTATGCTTGCGCCGTTCCATCCGGCGTGGTTCCGCTCGAGCAAGGGATGTGCACGTGGCTGACGGCCAGCAGGAGATGCCCAAACTGGACACCACCGTCCCGCAGACGGCCCGGATCTGGAACCACCTGCTGGGTGGCAAGGACAACTTCGCCGTCGACCGGGAGGTCGGCGACCAGATCATCGCGTCCCTGCCGCAGCTGGCCGAGAACGCCCGGCTCTCCCGGGCCTACCTGGCCCGCGCGGTGCGTTACCTGGCCGGTGAGGCGGGCGTGCGGCAGTTCCTGGACATCGGCACGGGCCTGCCCACCGCCGACAACACCCACGAGGTCGCGCAGCAGGTCGCCCCGGAAGCCCGGATCGTCTATGTGGACAACGACCCGCTGGTGCTCGCGCACGCCCGGGCCCTGCTGACCACCAGCCCCGAGGGCGCCACCGACTACATCGACGCCGACCTGCGCGACTCCGACACCATCCTGCGCGAGGCCGCCCGCACTCTCGACCTGGATCAGCCGGTGGCGCTGTTCCTGATGGGCATTCTCGGTCACATCGAGGACGACGCCGAAGCCAAGTCGATCATCGACAAGATCATGGGACGGCTCGCCCCGGGCAGCTACCTCGCGATGTACGACGGCAGCGACACCAGCGAGGCCAACAACGAGGCCGTGCGGATCTGGAACATCTCCGCCAACCCGAAGTACCACCTGCGCAGCGCCGCCCGCATCGCCGGGCTGTTCGAGGGGCTGGAACTGGTCGAGCCCGGTGTCGTCCCGGTGACCCGCTGGAAGCCGGAGCCGGGTGCCGAGAACGCGCCGGAGATCGACCAGTACTGTGCCGTGGGCCGCAAACCGTAAACGACGACGGGAACACCAGTGACGACGGCGCAGAACGACGGGCCCACGGTCCGCCGCTTGCAGCTCGGCGCCCGCCTGCGCAATTTGCGGCTGGCCAAGGGGGTCACCCGCGACAAGGCCGGCTACGAGATCCGCGCCTCCGAGTCGAAGATCAGCCGGATGGAGCTCGGCCGCGTCAGCTTCAAGGAGCGCGACGTCGTCGACCTGCTCAAGCTGTACGGCGTCGAGGACGAGGGTGAGCAGCAGCGCCTGCTCACCCTGGCCCGGGAGGCCAACACCCCGGGCTGGTGGCACTCGTACGGCGACGTGCTCAGCACCTGGTTCCAGAACTACCTGGACCTCGAGCAGGCCGCCGAGCTGATCCGCACGTACGAGATCCAGTTCGTGCCCGGTCTGTTGCAGACCGACGCCTACGCCCGGGCGGTCATCATGCTCGGGCACGGCGGCGCGACGCCCGAGGAGATCGACCGCCGGGCCGACCTGCGGATGGCGCGCAAGCAGATGCTGCAACGCCACGAGTCCCCGCGGCTCTGGGCGGTGCTCGACGAGGCGGTGCTGCGCCGCCCGATCGGCGGCAAGGAAGTGCTCCGCGAGCAGATCGAGTCGCTGCTGGCGATGTGCGAGCAGCCCAGCGTCCGGCTCCAGGTGATCCCGTTCGAGTCCGGCGGGCACGCGGCGGCCGGTGGCGCGTTCACCATCCTGCGCTTCCCGTACCCCGACATGCCCGACGTGGTCTACCTCGAGCACCTGACCAGCGGCCTGTACCTGGACAAGCGCGAGGACGTCGACCACTACGCCGCGGCGATGGGCCGGCTGACGATCGAGGCGGAACCCCCCGCGCGGACCCCGGAACTGCTGCACAAGGCGCTGCGCGACCTGGACGCCGAGTAGGAAAGGGAAGCCACCGCGATGGCCGAGCTGACCGCCGCGCTCTCCGTGCCGCTGCCGGAGACGGACCGTCCGCTGCTGACCTACTACGACGACGCGACCGGGGAACGCACCGAGCTCAGCGCGGCCGAGCTGGGCAGCTGGTCGGCCCGGACCGCGGCCCTGCTGCGCGACGGCTGCGGCCTGCAAGCGGGCGGCAGCGCGGCGGTGCTGCTGCCGGCGCACTGGCAGACCGCCGCGGTGCTGCTCGGGGCGTGGTCGGCGGGGGTGGCCGTGTCGTTCCGCTCGTGGGCCACCGCGGGGCTGTCCGCGCCGCCGCCCGAACGGCTCGACGCCGTGTTCGTCTCCCGCAAGCGGCTGGACAGCTGGCTCGAGGAGGTGCCGGCCGCCCGGCACCGCTTCGTGCTGGGCCTGGCGCCCGGCCTGCAGCCGCTGGCCGAGGTTCCGGCGGACTACCGGGACTTCGCGGCCGAGGTGGTCCGGCATCCGGACGACGCGCCGGCTTACACAGCGCTGCGGCCCGGCGACGCGGCAAGCCCGGACGGTACGACGTACGCGCAATGGAACGACATCGCGCACAGCATCGCGGCCTCGTTGCAGCTGCGCCCCGGTGACCGGGTGCTGGTCGACGCGACGAACCATGAGCAGCCTGTGCAGTGGCTGCTGGCGCCGCTGGCGGCTGGGGCGTCCATTGTGCTTTGTGCCAACCTGGACCGCGACGCCTTGGACGCCCGGGTCGCCGCGGAGGGCGTCACCCGGGTCCTCTGAGGATCGCGGTCCGCTACCTCTGATACTGCTGGCGCAGCCTGGCCGCGTGCTGCGCGTAGGCGTTGGCCGCGTCGACCTGATGCGTCGCCGCCAGCATCAGGCTCAGGTTGTGCATCGCGGTGGCGAGATCCTCGGCGTACGCGTCAGGATCGTGGTCGGCCAGCCACTGGTACTGCCGCACCGCCTCGCCCGCCGGGCCGATCGCTTCCGCGTGCCGGTACGACCGGGCCAGGTGCATCCCGAAGTTCATCAGGGCCATCGCCAGGTCGGGCCGGTACGCCTGGTCGTCGATCCGGAGCAGGAACTCGTAGAGGCCGACGGCCTCCTGGGTCGCCGGCACCGCCTCGAAGTGCCGCTCCAGCTCGCCCAGCCGGAGCCCGTAGTTGCTGAGCGCGCCGGCCAGCAGCGCCAGCGCCGAGGCGGATCCGGTGGCGGCCAGCCGGCGGTGGATGCCGACTGCTTCGTGGGTGTACGCCAGGGCCTCCGGGTGGCGACCGAGCTCGGAGAGTTGGATGCCCGCGTTGTTCAGCGAGCCGGCCAGGTCGGCGAGGTAGGTCTGCGGTTCGCGCGCCGCGAGCTGCCGGCGGATCTCGAGGGCCTCGCTGCCGACCGCGAACGCCTCCCCGGCCCGGCCCAGATCGTCCAGCCGGTTGGCCAGGCTGTCCAGCGCCGCGGCGAGTTCGGGCAGGTAGCGGGCCGGTTCGGCACGGACCAGCCTGCGTAGGATGCCGACACCTTCGTCCATCGCGGCCAGCGCCTCGGTGGGCTGCCGCACGATCGACAGGATGATGGCGAGATTGTTCAGCGAGGCGGCCAGCCGGGCCAGGTCGTCGGACGGCGAGCCGGCCCGGACGGCCACCCGGCTGACGGCCACGGCCTCCTGGGCCGTCTCGACCGCCTCGTCCAGCCGGCCGGCCTGGGCCAGCGTGCTGCTGAGGTTGCTCAACGACGACGCGAGCGGGCCGGTGTACTGGGCCGGGGCCTGCTGGGCCAGCCGGCGGCGGATCGAGGTGACCTCCTGGGCCGGCGGGAGGGCGTCGGTGGGCCGTCCGAGGAGTTCGACCAGGTTGCCGGCGTTGTTCAGCGCGGCGGCGAGGTCGGGCAGATAGCCTGCCGGGTCCGCGGCGGCCAGCTGCCGGTAGATCGGTATCGCCTGGTGGGTGAGGTCCAGCGCTTCGGTGAGCTCGCCGAGCTGGGTCAACGAGGCGCCCAGGTTGAGCAGGGCGGTGGCCAGCCGGGCCCGGCCGGCCTCGGGGTTGAGCTCGGCGACGCGGCGGCTGACCGCGATCGCCTCCCGGGCCGGCGGGATCGACTCGGTGATCCGACCGGTGTCGGCCAGACCGCCCGCCACCAGCTCCAAAGCCGCGGCCAAGAGGTCCAGATAGGCGTCGGAACCGGGCCAGACGAGACCGCGGGCGATCCGCAGTGCCTCCTCCGAGAGGGGCAACGCGGCGGTGGAGTCCGACAGCCGCGCCAGGTCGCACAGGGAGATCGCGAGTTGAGGCCGGTACCGGTCGCTGTCCCGGGCGGCAAGAGCGCGGCAGACGGCGACGGCTTCGGTCGCCGTGCCGACCGCCTCCGCGTGCCGTCCGCACGAGGTGGAGATCGCCGAGCTCGCGGACAGTGCTGTGGCCAGAGCAGCGAGATAGGAGCCCGGACCGTCGGACGGCAGGTCCCGCGCCAGAGTGACCGCACGTTCCGCGCAGGCGGCCGCCTCTTCGTCGCGACCTAGACTCACCAGGTGGCGGCCCAGGTCGCCGAGCGCCGCCACCAGGCCCCGCACGTGGGCCACCGGGTTGGCCGCGGCGAGCCGTTCGTGGACGGCCACGACCTCCTCGATGACGGCCAGCGCTTCCGCCGTTCGACCGCGGACGTCGAGCGACGCGAAGTAGCCGTTCAGGGCGGTGCCGAGTTCCGGAAGAAACGCGTCGGGATTCACCTCGGCCACGCGCCGGTACGCCCCGACCGCCTCCTCGGTCGGCGGCGCCGCCTCGGCGTGCCGGCCCATCGCGCTCAGGGCGGTCCCGGCGTTGGCCAGCGTGGCCGCGAGCGGGGGCAGATAGGCGCCGGGCCGGATGCCGGCCAGCTTCCGCCACACCGCGATCGCCTCAGCAGCCACCGTGTACGCCTCGTCGCGCCGCCCGGCCCCGGCCAGGTGATTGCTCAAGCTGATCAAAGACGTGCCGAGCGTGACCAGCACCTCTTCACCGGCCTCGTCAGGCAGCCGTCGGCAGATGGCGACCGACTCCGCGCTGAGCGCCAGTGCTCCCGGTTTGTCGCCCCCGACGCCGACGCGGACCGCGAGGGTGCTGAGTCCCTGAGCGAGCACCGCGAGGTACAGCTCAGGATCCTGCTCCGCCAGCTCGCGCAGCAGATCGACGGCCTCTCGTGCCGGGGCCAGGGTCTCGGCGTCGCGACCGAGCGCGGCGAGGTGTTCGCTGACGCCGAGGAGGGCCTTGGCGAGCCCGCCGCTGCTGTTCCGCGGCGACGCCACGACCCACTCGCGGAAGATGTCCACGGCCCGGGTCTCCGCGTCGAGTGCCTCGGCGTGCCGCCCGGCACAGCTCAGCCGGTCCGCGAGGTTCGTGTACAGCAGGCCGCGCTGCCAAACGTCCGTGGCCGCCTCGACGAGGTGTGGCGTCAGCCTGGCCACGATGGCGGCGGCCCCGGTGTCGAGGTCCACGTCCCGTTCAGGCAGTCGCTCCGCGACGGCTTCGAGCACCGCGAAGTCCGGATCGCCGATGGCCGCGAGCGCGACCAGCGCGGCGCTGCCCGCGGCGACGGCCAGCTCCGGTCGTTCGAGCAGCAGCGGGTGGAGATAGGTCTGTCCGACGTGCGGCCAACGGTCGGTCGCCGCGGCCAGGAAGGTGATCAGCCGGGCCAGGTGACCCGGAGCGCTTTCGCCGGTCGCCAGCACCGTCGCGGTCCGGGCCGCCCAGGGCTTGCTCGGGTACGGCGCGAGGTGGCCGGGCAACGTAAGCGCCAGCAGGTCCTCGGCGAGCCGGTCCGGCGCCAGCGGTTCCAGGACACTGCCCGCCTCCAGCGGCGGGTAGCAGTAGGCGTGGTCGTCCAATATCGGAGTGGGGTCTCCGGGCAGCTCGGCGCGGGTGAGCAGCGCCGAGCCCGCCGGCCGGGTGGCGGCCCCGGTGAGCGCGGCCGCGAAGACGACCTGATGCATGACCGCGGGCGGCGTCGAGTAGGTGTCCGGCCGGCCCGGAGTG
>NZ_JBEZGQ010000245.1:0-9827 GCF_040650095.1 Actinoplanes sp. NPDC048791
CGGGCTGCCGACCCGAAGAACGCCGCGTCCTCGCGTTCCAGGGCGGCCGGGGCGTCGACGGACAGCGTCAGCGTGCTGATCGCGCCGCCGGTGTGCCGCAGCAGCACGTGGGTCATGTCGCGGTCGCCGGCCAGCGCGGTGACCTGCGCGACCGGGCCCAGCACGGGCAGGATCAAAGCGACCGCGTGCGGGCCGACGTCCCACAGGCCGCCGCTCTCCTTGCGCCACACCGACGCCCCGAACGGGTTGCCGGGCTGGAAGATCGAGCCGAGGTGGTCGATCCGCGCCTCCAGCCAGCCGCCGGCCTCGCGGACCTGGTCGATGAACTGCTGGATCTGCGGCATGAAGCGCCGGGTGAAGAAGACGACCCCGGCGACCTGCTGCTCGGCGGCGGCCGCGACGATCTCGGCGGCGGCCTCGGTGGTGAAGGCGATCGGCTTGTCCAGCAGCAGATGCTTGCCTGCCTTGGCGGCGCGCAGGGCGATGTCGGCCTGCACGTCCGGGGGCAGCGCGACGGCGATCGCGTCCACGTCGGCGATCAGGGCGTCGATCTCCGCGTAGGGCTGCGCGCCGTGCTCCGCGGCCAGCGCGGCCGCCTTGGCCGGGTCCCGGCCCCAGACACCCACGAACTCGACGTCCGGGTGCGCCGCCAGCGCCGGGGCGTGCGCCTGGTGGGCCCACGGTCCCGTACCGAAAAGTCCGAACCGCATCCTCGTGCCGCCTTCCCGCTGGAGATCACACCCGGCCGAAAGCTAACACGCTGCCGCTGATCAGTACGCTGGGCCGGTGATGAACGGCCCGCTGTCGACCGCGACCATCGTCGTGGCCCTCCTGCTGGGGATCTGGTATCTGATCCGCTCGGCGCTCAACCGCGCCCCCAGCAACACCGACCTGTGGGCCATGCTCGGTCTCAGCGCTCTGGTCGCGGTGCTCGTCGTGGTGGCCGTCGTCGGGCTCATCAGCGGTGACCGGCCGGGCGAGACGACCACCTTCATCGGCTACCTGATCACCACCGTCGCGTTCGCCCCGGTCGGTTTCTATCTGGCCCGGCTCGAGCCGACCCGCTGGGGCACCCTCATCCTCGGCGTCGCCTGCCTGGTGCTGCCGGTTCTCGTGCTGCGGTTGCAGCAGATCGCGGAGGCCACCGGTGGCTGAGCCGACACCGACCCACACCAGGCCGCGGGATGCGGCCCTGGGCACCGGCGCCGGCCGGGTGCTGCTGCTGGTGTACGGCATCTTCGCGGTCTCCGCGGGCGCCCGGGCCGGCGTGCAGATCGCCACGAAGTTCTCCGAGGCGCCGCTGGCGTTCCTGCTGTCGGCGTTCGCCGCGCTGGTCTACATCGCGGCCACCATCGGCCTCGCCGTCGGTGGCACCCGGGGCCGCCTGATCGCCCTGACCAGCTGCTCGATCGAGCTGGTGGGCGTCCTGGTGGTCGGCACCCTCAGCGTGCTCGACCAGGAGGCGTTCCCGGACGCCACCGTCTGGTCGCGCTTCGGCAGCGGCTACGGCTACGTGCCGCTGGTGCTGCCGCTGATCGGCCTGTGGTGGCTGTGGCGCAACCGGCCCGGCCGGGCCTGACCAGGCGGCCCTGATCACCGGGCCGCTCTGAGCGGCCGGCCCCGATCGGCGGGCCGGCCCCGATCGGCGGGCCGGTTCTGACCGGCGGGTCAGCGACCGATCCAGGTGAGGGCCGTCGGGTTCGGCGCACCGGCCGCCTCGGCCAGCGCCACCATCGCCGGCCGGTCCAGGTCCACGGAGAGGACGGTCAGCCGCAGTCCGCCGCCGAGCTCGACGACCAGGTAGTGGCCGCCCTGGGTCTCCGCGTACAGGTGACGGGCGGGCCGGCCGCCGACCCGCAGGCTGGTGCCGCCCGCGGGCGCCGGGGTCACCGTGCCGACGCTGACCGAGGTGCCCGAGGCGACTGCGCTGCCGAAGGGGTCCTCCTCGCCGAGGTCGGTCACGGCAAGCCACTCGCCGGGCGACACACCCGTCACGCTCTGGGCCACGCTGATCTGCCCGGCCGGAATGCCGACCACCATGGGCAGTTCCGTTCCGGTGGGATCGGGCCGCACCGAACGGGCGATGCGCAGCATGGTGTCCCTGGTGATCCCCGGCTGATCAGCCCGGATCTCGATGGTGAAGCCGCCGGTCTGCCAGTACACCCCGGGCGGCCCGTCGGTGCGATAGCCGCCGCTGCTGCCGTTGATCTCGACCGTCTCGTCGCTCTCGTCCCGGGTCACCTCCGACTCAGCGGCCGCGGCGACGGTCATCGACAACCGGCGCGGGACATCGTCGATCAGCAACGGGGACGGTGGCGGTGCTGAGCCCCAGACCCGGATGAGGCCCTCCCCCGGCCGGATCGAGCGGTGGTACTCCGCGTACCCCGCGGGCAGCCAGCCCGGGCTGAACTCCAGGGGCACGAACCGGCTCTGGGGCCCGGTCACGCTGGGCACCGGGCTCGGGGTGACACTCGGCGGCTGCGGGGCCGGTCCCGGGCGCAGAGCGAGCATCGGGGCCAGCACCGCGACGACCCCCGCGGCCGCCAAGGCCAGCACCAGGCGACGACGCCGGACCACCCGGGCCCGGCGCTGCGGCAGGGCGTTGAGAACCCGCTGTGGATCGACGGCTCGCTCGGCCTGCTCGTGCTGCGCCGCGCGGACGAGGTCTTCGAGGGACTGGCTCATCATTTCTCCCCGGTCAGGATCGGCGCGGCCGGCAGCTGCTCCCGCAGCGCGAGCAGGGCGCGGGAGACATGCGAACGGGCGGTGACCGCGCGGCAGCCCAGGGCGTCGGCGATCTCGTCGTAGGACATGTCCTCGTAGAAGCGCAGCGCGACGGCCGCGCGTTGCCGGGCCGGCAAGGTGGCGATCAGCCGCCACATCGCGTCGCGCTCACCCCACGAGGTGCCGTGGTCGGGCACGCTGCCGGCGGCGGCCTCCAGGGACTCCCGGCTCACCGGCCGCGCGGCCCGGCGTCGCCGCCACGACAGGAACTCGTTGACGACCATGCGCTTGACGTAGGCCTCGGGCGAGTCGAGCCCGCCGATCCGGCCCCACCGCTGCTGCGCCCGGACCAGGACCTCCTGGGTGACGTCCTCCGCGAGATGCGGATCCCAGGTCACGACCGTGGCGTAGCGCAGCAGGGCGCCCAGCCGCAGCGCCACGAACTCCTCGAATGTCACAACCCCTCAACGCGCCGGTGGAGCCGGAACGTTGAGGGGCTGCGAGACAAATTCAGGAATCGGCGCCGACGGTGTGCGGCAGGAAGTTGCAGTTGTCCCGGGTGACCAGGCCGTCGGTGCCCAGGCCCTCACGGATGCCCATGCCGGCCGGCTCGCCGTCGATCAGCCAGGCGCCGATCACCGGGTGCACGGTGCCTTCGAGGCCGTCGAACGACGGCAGCTCCAGCAGCTCCTGCACCACGAAACGGCCGTCGCTGCCGTACTCGGTGGGGTTGTCGACCAGGGTGACGCCGTCGCGGACCAGCTTGACCGAGCCGCCCTCGCGACCCCAGACCGGCTTTTTCGCGTACGAGGTAAGGGTCGCCGCCTTCGACGACTCCGCGAAGTAGGCCGGGAGCAGGTACTTACCGCGTTCCGGGTCGTCGCCGAAGAGCTTCCACAGCACCGGCAGCAGCGCCTTGTTGCCCAGCAGCGCCGCCTTGTACGGAGGCTCGATCCACACCGTGCCACGCTTGGCGGGGTCGGCCATGTTGCGGAAGAAGGCCTTGCCGCCCTCCTCGTTCCAGAACCACTCCCACGGGTACAGCATGAAGATCACGTCGATCGGCTGCGCCTTGTGCTCCTGGCCCGGGGCGGGCACGAAGAGCACCCGGTCGCCGGCCACGTCCCAGCCGATCTGGCTCATCGCGATCAGCTCGACCGGATAGCCGGCCTCCTCGGCGGTCGCCATCAGGTAGGCCACGTTCATCCGGTCCTCACCGGACGTCTCGCTGGTCTCGTACGCGAAGTAGATCTTGGGTTTTTCCGGCAGCCACGGGCGCGCCTCGCGCAGCTTGCCGAGGTTGCGCCGCCAGGCGCCGGGGTTGGCCGGCTCGCCGTCGGCCGCCTCCCAGCCGACCAGCCGGTCGTGGATGGAGTTCCACTGCCGCCAGGGGTGCTGGGTCACGCCGGTCTGGTCCACCCAGTGCCACTGGATGACCGCGGCCTCGACCAGCGACGTCGGCGTCTGCGCGTTGTATTCGAGCAGGCGCGGGACGCTGCCGGCGCCGTTGTACCAGAGGTCGAAGCGGCCGTAGACGGACGGCGAGTAGTCCGGGGTCTGCATCGGGATCCGGCCGTCCGGGTCCTTGTCCTGGTGCGTCCAGGTCTCGGCGTCGCCGTCGAACCACGTGCGGATGATCTGCTCGTGGGTGTACTCCGGGATGCCGATCTTGGCCAGGAAGCAGGTCTCCGGGCCGCAGACCGAGGCGAAGTAGCCGTCACGGCGGCCCTGCGCGGTGTGCCGGGGGCACTGCTGGACCATCCAGTCGCCGGCCTCGAGGCACATGCTGTTGAGCGCGGTCGTCGCCGCTTCCAGCTCCTCGATCTCGGCTTGGCTGAAGTCGTAGTACGGCCCCTCCTGCCAGTACGACATCATCGTGCCGTCCGGCAGCTCGGTGTCGTTGTAGGTCAGGCCGAGGCTGTAGTTGGTGAGTCGCCAGCCGTCGCGGACCGGGCCGTAGGGAACCCGCTTCAACGCTCAGCCGCCCGACTTGCCGGACTTGCCGGACGTGCCGCTGCCGCCCTTGCCGACGACACTGGTCTTGACCGTGCCGTTGCTGATCCGGCCGGACGACGGCAGCCCGAACCGGGAGCGTGCGGTCTTGTCGTTGTAGGCGAACTTGCTGCCACCCGAGGGCAGCCGTGAACCGACCGGGTAACCCGAGCGGTAGCCCGACGAGTGCCAGATGAAGAAGCCGCCCCCACCGCCGCCGTTGTTGTTGTCATCGTCGCAGTAGTCCTCGTCCACGATGACGCCGTTCTCGTCGGCGCAGTAGAAACCCTCGTCCTGGTAGTCGTTGCCGTTGTCGCAGGCAGCCACGCCGCCTGCTGCCAGCAACAGGAACGTGCTGGTCAACGACACACTACGAGAGCTCATCCGTCGGTTCACTGTCGGCTTCTCCACCCTTCGACCCGTCCGGCCCGCTCCATCATGTGTAGCTCGCCGGATCAAGCCATGACGGCTAGTCGCGAGGACCGCCGGCCACGTAGATCACCTGGCCGGAGACGAATCCCGCTCCTTCACTGACCAGGAAGGATACGGTGTTCGCCACGTCTTCGGGACGGCCCGCCCGGCCGACCGGGATCTGACCGATCGCCGCCTTCTGAAAGTCCGCGAAGTCGACGCCGACCCGGGCCGCGGTGGCCGCGGTCATGTCGGTCACGATGAAGCCGGGCGCGACCGCGTTGGCCGTGACACCGAAACGACCCAGCTCGATGGCCAGCGTCTTGGTGAAGCCCTGGAGGCCGGCCTTGGCCGCGGCGTAGTTGGCCTGACCCCGGTTGCCCAGCGCCGACGTGCTGGACAGGCAGACGATGCGACCCCACTGGGCGTCGACCATGTGCTTCTGCACGGCCCGGCTGAACAGGAACGCGCCGCGCAGGTGGACCGCCATCACGGTCTCCCAGTCGTCGTCGCTCATCTTGAACAACAGGTTGTCGCGCAGCACGCCGGCGTTGTTGACCAGCACGGTGGGCGCGCCGAGCTCGGCGGTGACCCGCTCGACGGCGGCGGCGACCTGGACGGCGTCCGAGACGTCGGCGCCGACGGCGAGGGCGGTGCCGCCGGCGTCGTGGATCGCGGTCACCGTGTTCGCGCAGGCACCTTCGTCGAGGTCGACGACCGCCACGGACAGGCCGTCGGCGGCGAGCTTGCGCGCGGTCGCCTCGCCGATGCCACGTGCGGCTCCGGTCACGATCGCTACCCGACTCGGCTGGGTCATTGCTGGCCTCCCGCTTGATCTGTTACGCAGTCGGCCGACTCTAACCCAGCTGTTACCCGCGGGTTACCTGGTGGGGTCATCTTTCTGCATCAAGGATGCAAATTTACGGTCACGGCTTCCGGCACAGCCGGATCCAGCGGTAGCCGTAACCCGCGACCTTGAGCTGGTCGAACTTGCCCGGCTCCGGATACTCCTGGTCGGCGAGCACGTCGTTGGGGAAGTCGGCCTCCGGGTACAGGCTGCTGAGGTCCACCACGCCGTCCTCCTCGGCCAGGTTGTGCAGGAAGAGCATGGTGCCGGTGGAGTCGTCCGCGCGGTGCACGAGCAGCCCGGCCGGAGCGGGCACGTCCACGTGGGTGCAGCTCCCGCTGCCGACCTCCGGCGCCTCCCGCAGGGTCCGGATCATCCGCTCGAACCACGACAGCAGCGACTTCGGGTCGTGCCGTTGCAGGGTGGCGTTGACCTTCTCGTAGCCGTACTCGCCGCCGGTGATCACCGGGCGCACGAGCTGGTCGGCCTTGGCGGTGGAGAAGCCGCCGTTGGCGGCCATGTTCCACTGCATCGGGGTACGGATCGCGTCGCGCCCCTTCTGGGTGAGGTCGTCACCCATGCCGAGCTCCTCGCCGTAGCGCAGCACCGGCGTGCCCCGCAGGCTGAACTGCAGCGCGTAGGCCAGCTCGATGCGCCGGCGGTCGCCGCCCAGCATCGAGGCCAGCCGGCGGCGGATGCCCCGGCCGTAGAGCTGCATGTCCTCGTCCGGGCCGAACTGGGCGAACACCTCGGTGCGCTGCTCGGCGGTGAGCCGGGAGAGGTCGACCTCGTCGTGGTTGCGCAGGAAGGTGGCCCACTGACCGCCGACCGGCAGCTGCGGTGTGTCCCGCAGCGCGTCGATGATCGCTTCCGGGTTGCGCCGGGCCAGCGAGAGCATCAGCCGGCCGTTGAGCATGAAGTCGAACAGCATGTGGATCCGGTTGGCCGAGCCGCCACCGTCGCCGAAGAAGTCCTTGAGCTGCTCGGGCTCGACGTTGGCCTCGGCCAGCAGCACGGCGTCGCCCTGACGCCACTGCACGTGCTGGCGCAGCTCGCTGAGGAACGCCATGTCCTTGGGCGAGTTCGGGTTGCCCGGCTCGGTCTCCTCGATGATGAACGGCACCGCGTCCATCCGGAACCCGGAGACGCCCAGCTGCAGCCAGAACGCGCAGATCTTCTTGATCTCCTCGCGGACCTCGGGGTTCTTGATGTTGAGGTCCGGCTGGAACTTGTAGAACCGGTGGTAGAACCAGAGCTTCGCGGTGCGGTCGTAGGTCCACGTCTCGGCCTGCTCACCGGGGAACACCATGCCCTGGTGCCGGTCCTCGGGCTGGGTCTCGGACCACACGTACCAGTCGCGGTACGGCGAGTCCGGCGACGAACGCGCCGACTGGAACCACGGGTGCTGGTCGGAGGTGTGGTTCACGACCAGGTCGATGATGACCCGGATGCCCCGGTCCCGGGCCTGGTGCACCAGTTCGGTGAAGTCGCCGAGGCTACCCAGGCGCGGGTCGACGTTGTAGAAGTCGGCCACGTCGTAGCCGTCGTCGCGGTTCGGCGTCGGGTGGACCGGGTTCAGCCACAGACAGGTGATGCCGAGGCGGGCCAGATAGTCCAGCCGCCCGATCATGCCCTTGATGTCGCCGACCCCGTCACCGTTGGAGTCGGCGAACGTGTCGATGTCGGCGCAGTAAATGACGGCCTTCTCATACCACCGGTCGCTCATGCCCCCTTACTTGTCCCCGGCTCCGCTTCAGGAAACTTCGGGCCCACGTCAGGGGCCGGACCTTCTCCAGCGCGAGGAAGCTGGTGATCGCGGCGAGGTGCGGGGCGAACGAGATGGTGATGGTGGCGAACGTGACCACGTGGAACGAGTAGAAGAACGCCACCGCGTAGTTCCGCCACCGCGGCCGCAGGAAGAAGATCGCCGGGCTGGCCAGCTCGAACGCCACGATCCCGAACTGCGCGAGGATCAGCAGGTACGGCACACCGGCGATCAGGTCGGCCAGGTCCGTGCCGCGGCGGATGATGGCCCGGGCCAGCACCGAGCTCGTCACCCAGTCGATGCCGCCGAAACGCAGCTTGGCCCAGGCCGCCAGGAAGTACGTGCACACCACCGCGATCTGGGTGACCCGCAACGCCCAGCCGCCGGCCTCGGTGCTGCGCGGGTCGCCGTGCCGGGCCCGCCCCACCGTCGGCAGCACGGCCAGCGCGACCAGCAGACCGACCCGGTCGTGGTCGACCTTGCCGTAGCTCATCGCGATGACCATCCACTCGAAGTAGAGCGCGAAGACGGTCCAGCCGAGCAGCCGGGGAGCCCGCCCGGTGGCCGCGGCCAGCGCGACCACGAGCAGCACCCAGAAGATGCCGTGCACCAGCAACGGGGTCGGGGTGGGCAGGTGCAGCAGCCGGCCGACCAGCAGCGGTTTGTACAGATCGCCGGGCGTGCTGGCGTGGTGGCGGACCCAGGGCGTGAAGATCACCAGATCGGCCGCGACGAAGAGGTAGATCAGCGTGCGGAACGCGGCGACCCGGCCCAGCGGGACCGGCTCGGTCAGCCAGCGGGTCACCCGGTTCACGGTGCACTCCAGGTGGCGATGATCTCGTCCCGGCTGGTGCCGGTGGGCCGCGAGTCCTCGATGCCCTCCCAGCGGATGACGATCCGTACGGTGCGCAGCGGCGCGGCCCCGGGGCTCTTCTCCTCGTATGCCGTGGCGATCCGCCGCAGCCGAGCCGGGTCGTCGATGTAGGCCTGCTGCTGGCCCTCGATCTCGGCCCGGCGCAGCCCGCTGTTGGCCTCGGTCAGCACCACCGTGCGCCCGCTGGTGTCGACCCCCTCGACCCGGGTGTCCGGCGCGTCGGCGTTCGGATCGGGTGCGGTGGAATACATCCGGAAAGGCCCGAACGGGAAGTCGTCGTCCTGCCCCCAGAAGGTGCCCAGGAGCAGCAGCACCAGCCCGGCCACCGTCACCGCGACCCGGATCGTCCGCCCGCGCGTACTCAACGTTTCCATCGCGCCGGGACACTACCGCCGCCGCGCCACCCCGGACCATCCCGGCACGACGCGGCGGCCCCGTTCACACGGACGGCGACCCTGTCCGGGTCACCGAGATCGAGACGTTCACGTTCTCCCGCAGGTGCAGGGCTGCGGCCCCGAGGGCGAACGCCAGCAGGGGGACGCCGGCCATCATCAGCACATCGACCACCACGATGCCGGGTGTCACGGACGCTGCGAGGTGGATGCCGATCGCTCGCTCCAGCAGGTTCTGCGCGATCGGCACCGCGAACACGACCGCGACCAGCACCAGGATCCGGCGCCGGGTGCCGGCGGGGACCCGCTGCAGCCCCGCCAGCAGCAGTGCCCCGGCAGTGACGAGCATGGCGTCGGTCACCGTGAGCAGTCCGAGGATCTGCGGCGGAACCGGCCACCAGGGCAGCAGTAGTGCGCTCACCCCGGCCAGGGCCAGACCACCAGTGATCATCGCGCCGCTGCGCCGGCCCAGAGTGGCGAAGGCCGGACGGCCGTGCCGGGACAGCACCAGCAACGCCACCGTCAGCAGACCCAGGACCACGGCCCAGGACATCTGGATCACGCGGAACTCCTGGTCCGGCTGCCACACCGCGATGGCGGCGATCTCCACCAGCACGGCCACGACAGCCAGCGCCGAAGCCGTACGCCGGGCGGTGAGCAGCACGGCGACCACGACCGCGAGCCAGGCCACCGTACGGGCGGCCACGTCGATCAGCAGGCCGCCCTCGATGCCCCAGAAACGCATCGGGTCGTCGTACTCCAGGAAGTAGTGCAGGCCGCCGATCAGCCGCCGGCCGGCCGCGGCCGCGAGCAGCACCGCGC